>JAFAGX010000356.1 GCA_019237515.1 Acidobacteriaceae bacterium | reverse complement strand
CTCTGGATGCGATCACTTCAGATCGGCCTTACCGCGCGGCACAATCGATTTCTGCGGCGCGGGAAGAGATTCAGCGCTGGTCCGGGAGGCAGTTCGACCCAAGAGTGGTGGAGGTTTTCCTGGAAATGCCGGAGACGATCTGGACCGACCTACGCAGGGAAATCGATACGAAGCAGCACCCCTTGGCATATTCGGCCGTCAAAGGATAGCTGAGCGGATTCTTTTAGCGGTGGCTTGCCGCCTCAGCGCTGGTCACCCGAGGCACTGCGTCGGGATTCACAGGAACATCGCGCTGAATAACCATTTCGATGGTGGTTCCAGCCTCAAGCTTTACGTCGTTGCCTCGCGACAGCATGCCGATTGCAGTTCCGACCGCGCCCCCGATGCCCGCACCGATCAGCGCCCCTTTACCTCCGCTGGAAGCCGCGCCGATCACCGTTCCTGTGGCTGCAGTGCTAGCGGCGGTTGCGATCTTTTCACCTTTCTGGCTATCAGCGCGAATGGTGCCCTCATTGTCCTTCACGCGAGTTTTGTCTACGCCCGGGGCATTCTCCACTGCACCCGGTAAAAGCACCGTGTAGCCGCTGGGATAAATCAGAGTCGTGAAATGCATCAGGACTTCTGCCCGCCCTTTGATTCTTCCAGCCTGCTTAATGTGGCTGATTCGACCCTGGACGTAGGTTCCGGCGGGAATCAGAACGCGCCCGTTCTCAACCACTGGAAACGTGGTCTCCGCATAAACGGCATCGCCTTCGCGCGTTGCCCGCGTCGAGATTGCGTGCTTTAGCGCAACCGGGACCTTGGTGCCTTCGGGGATTACAAGCTCCTGCTTAACAGGACTGCTCGCCGGGTTGGCGGCATTTCCAGAATTTTGAGCTGTAGCGAGGACCGCAATCAGCATGAAACCCACAACACGCATGAATCACCTCTGGGATCAACAGCGCTCTTGAACGTCTGTAGGTACGATGCAAAGAAATTTGATAAGGCTGTGCATTTCAAACCCGCGATCGCTTGAGTTCGTTCTCCAGGACATTCCCCATGAATTGTGATTGCAGGCGTTGGGCACATAGCTCGCCGCACACATGGAGCGAACCTTCTTTAGCGGCCAATTCATCATTCCATGGCGCCAAATAGAGTGTAGGGCGATTGAATTCGCCCAACGACGTCCACATCAACCACCAGCGATCACTGGATCGCTTCAGGAGTCCACAGTTGGGCCCAGCACAACGATAGAACGATTCCATCTACTCCTCGCGACACCCTGATTAGATCGGCACTATTCTAGCCCAGGATGAATCCGCTTATTTGTAGATGAGATATTTCTGCCGGATTTGTTGGAACTTGTCCAGTTGCTCCTGCCAATCTTGCGCGATTCGCCGGGGATCCTCTCCATTTGCGATCGCTTCGTACGCTGCCTCATTGATTAACAGTTCCGGCAATCGCTGTATATGGAACTGTTGCGGATAAAGTTTCAGCAACGCCGACGCCAGCTCAATGCCTAGTTCGGGACCGTCCAGGACATTCCGTTCGATGAGGACGAGATTTACACCCTGGCAGATCTGCCCGGCATAATTGCTGGAGGTGGGAGCAAAACTTACCGGCACGAAGCGCACTCCCGAAATCTCCCGCTGATTGAGGTATTGGGCCAATTCGCGCCCATTAATCCAAGGTGAACCCAGCAGTTCAAAAGGCGTGTCAGCACCGCGACCAACAGAAATATTGGTTCCTTCGACCAGTCCGACGCCAGAATACAATGCAGCTGCCGTCAGACTGCGCAGGTTCGGGGAAGGATTGATCCATGTCAGCCCCGCGGAATCGTACCAATCGCCACGAATCCATCCTTCCATCGGAATCACCTGCAGACGCGCGTTGATGTTGCGCTCAGCATTAAACATCTTGGCGAGTTCGCCAATGGTCATGCCGTGCCGAACCGGAACCGGAAAATAATTGACGAAGCTGTCATGTCCGGGATCCGAAATCGGGCCTTGGACTAACGATCCGGTGACGGGATCTGGTCGATCCAGAATGATGATCTCAATACCTGCCTTGGCCGCGGCTTCCAAAAAGTATCCAACTGTTGTCTCGTAGGTGTAGAAGCGCACGCCAGCATCCTGGATATCGACGACCACGGCGTCGAGATTTTTCAAAACCTCTGGAGACGGACGACGCGCGGTATCAGTGGCACCGTAAACGCTATAAACCGGAACCCCGGTTGCCGCATCTTTGCTGTTGGAGACATCGGTCGTGTCCAGTGTTCCCGTTACCCCGTGCTCAGGGCTGAAGATTACGTCGAGAGACAATCCTGGAGCATGTGCGAGCACGTCAATGGTTCGGTGGCCCTGGCCGTCGATTCCAGTTTGGTTGGTAAGCAGACCAATCTTCTTAATCCCAGTGGTTCCGCGAATTTCCGCAAAGTTATGCACTTCGAGGACGTCAATTCCTGTCTGCACGGCGCCGTTATGTGCAGCGAGCCGCCTGGCAGCAGTCTGCGTCTCGTTATAGCCGGTAATACTTTTCATTCGAAGTGATTCTTTTTCCGGAACGGTCAACTGCAAGGCGGCGGCTGTGGCAGTGGCGATTTTGGTGCGCAATGCAATTGCATTCCCGCCACGAGGATGCACTGCATTGGTCAGAAGAATTATGAATGTCTTTGTGGTCGGATCGATCCACAATGAAGTACCCGTGAACCCGGTGTGCCCAAACGATCCCACAGGCAGCAACTCGCCGCGATTCGTTGAGAGCGGAGAGTCGATGTCCCAACCAAACCCGCGGAGCACTTGCGCCGTTGGTGGTTGCTGCGGCGTGGTCATTTTTTCGATTGTTAGCGGCGAAAGCACGGAACCACCATGCATCAACAACTCTGCAAATTTCGCCAGGTCATCTGCGGTGGAGAACAGGCCCGCGTGGCCTGCAACTCCACCCATTCTTCGCGCTGTCGGATCATGGACAACGCCGTGCAACATGGTGTCGTGCTCGTCATACTGTGTCGGAGCAATTCTCGGTAGCCAACTGCGCGGGGGCAGAAAGCGCGTGTGGGACATGGAAAGCGGGCCGAAAATGTTCTGTTCGCAGTATGCGTCCAGCGAGATGCCGGAGACGCGTTCAACGAGCGCGCCGAGCACGATGAAATTGATGTCGCTGTAAACGAACTTCGAGCCTGCTGCATCTTCAGGTTTTTCCGCGAATGCCTTGCGCAGGCCGGTTTCTTTTCCTTCCCACGACTGCGACAAATCGAGGTCGGGCGGCAATCCGGAAAAATGCGTGAGTAATTCGCGAACCGTGATCTCTTCTTTGCCGTTCTCAGCGAATTCGGGAATGTACTTGGCAACCGGGTCGTTGTCGCGGACCTCACCCTTCTGCACGAGTTGCATCACTGCAGTTGTGGTCGCAACCACTTTAGTGAGCGAGGCAATATCAAAAATCGTGTCCGGAGTCATTGGCTCGCGATGCGGCTCGAGAGACCTATTACCGAAGGATTTGCGATACACCGCTTCCCCGTCG
>JAFAGX010000227.1 GCA_019237515.1 Acidobacteriaceae bacterium | reverse complement strand
TTCGGAAGAACTCGGGGCCGATGGCCGGCATCTGGGGAATTTTCCCCAGGCATTCACCCACCTTAGCGCTGATCAGCGCAGCCACCTACCTAGACCGGGCCCTGTCTGGCACCAAGGAAGTGTGGCGTTAAATGCGATTCCAGAGCTAACGATCATGTTCCGGAATAGCCCGCAACTTTTTAACGTCGAGAATATCTTGCTCCCGGCCACTCGCAAGCTTGTTTCGGATGAGATCGTCTTTGGAAATCACATTGATTTTGAGTTCCCCATCGATGACGCCCTCGATTCGATTCTGCCACGCCTCATCGAAGCTGAGGCCATCGATCCGCTGCAAGATGTCGATGCGGGCCGGCGGTTGGCCGATTTGGAAAGTCGAGCCGTCCATAAAATCTCGAGGAGTCAAGCCGTCCAACGGTGCGCCGTATTGCGTGAGCGCGTGATAAACAGCAGAGCTGTTCGTTTCGTCAGATCGAATGAGGAGATGGAGGTCCTTTGTTGCTCGTGGTTCAGCGTGAACACCGAAGGCGTAACCTCCCACAATCAGGTACCTAACGCTGTGCTTGTTGAATGCGCGTAATAAGTCTTTGAGATCCCTCGGCATCATCGATCGGAACTCCCTTGAAAGCGGCGGCAAAACTGTAAGCCGCTTCGCTCACGTCCCAAACACCGGACAATCGATCTCCAACAGGCAGACTTTGCCAATAGAGATACGTCTCGAGTTGTTGCCGTTGACTGTCTGAGACTCTCACAACAGCTTTATTTGTGCTCATAATCAGCGCTCGCGGTACCTGGCATTCTACTTCTATCACACCCACTAGATTATATTCTGACCATACCCAGTCATCGTGCCTTCTAGCTGCTCCCCAGTGCACTTCGTGGAGAGGAGCGACCAGGGCACATAGAGACCTCATAAAAAGGAAGTTGAAGGGAAAACCGCAATTGAAGTCGATGGACGAAAGGGAGGATGTTTTTCCTTCGCGTCAGGAGCTTCAGTACTCTTCGGGGAGAAGCAGAGTGGTTACGGATCGGTCCGCCTCGGTGATGATCCAGAGCGTCGCAGTTTCGCTGACTTGATAACTGCTCAGGATGCGGAAACCATTCCTCAAACTCAATTCATTTTCAGCCTTGTCTTCCTGGCAGAGGTCGCCCCAGTCACCGCGAAGATGTCTCGACAAGAATTCCAAAGGTGATTTGTTCGTCTCGTCCAGTAAGGCAAGGGCGCCCGGCGTGGCTACCAGGTGACCCGAGGGAAAAAGCGGAACTGTCGGCAACGAGTTCATGATTCTGCTCCAGCTTCAGAGCTAGATCAAAACGAAATCGGATTCTGAGCGACATCGGCATCTCACCAATCTTCCCGGAATCCGTTGTTTCTCTTCAGCGCCTCGGCTACGCATGCGGCGAGCGTGTCTCGCTCCCCTGATTCCTCGACTGCAACGAAGGAGCAGAGCCCGTTGACTGCGGTTGGCTGTTCGTCTTCGATCCGGTAGCCGCGCTCGATATGCTGTCGCTTTCGTTCTTCAAACAAGTCGGCTCTAGTGGTCACACGAATTCTCATGACCATCCTCATTTCTGTTGGCTTGGGTACAGCGCAGTGCGCTTTAAGAAATTGACCTGGGAGAACGTGGAGGCTGAAACTCAGTCAGTCGCTTAGCGCTGAATTGCTTTGCAGATGCCACTCACCGCCAGGGGCCGATGTCACGCTGTCGACTAGCAGAGCAGATGGATGCGATCAGCACCGTAAAACGGAGAATGCTCTTAGGAGTTGGTGTTTTCGCACCGGCGGTCGCGCCAATTGAATCGAGGTGCACGGTGGTCCGCCTAATGTCCCCGACTAACGTTGTATGAAGCAAATGCGATTGGTCCAGTCCCATTTTGCTGCTTCTCCCAAGAGGGTCGAAAGAGCACGCACTTGCCCGCCTATGTCCGCAGGTGAGATGGTCTTTTCGTCAATGAAAATGACGCCGCCATGGTCCCGCCCGGCTTCAGCCCAGACTTTGAGCAGCGGTGGAATTGTTCTCCGGTCGTAGCTGACCAGAGTCAATCCTAGCCCAGCCGCATGTTCCAGACAGGCAGAATCATCCTGCCCGAGGAACTGACCATTCTCCCACTCGGCCATGCAGTGAACCCTGAGCCCCCGATGGCGCCGGCGAAGTCCCTCAGCAACGTTTGGCGAGATATGCTCATCGAGAAGTAGCTTGAGCATGTCGCGATTTCCTCACCTGTCGAGAACTGACCTTCGCGATGCCCGGCAGCATTCGCTTGAGCTCGTTAAAGTCTGCGGCTGCGTTTTCCGACAAGGCCTGTTCGATTTCTTCCGGAAATGCCTCCGCGTAGTTGACAGCAGCCCGGACTTTGGTTTCCGGCCATGCGAGGTGTTTGGCGACGGCGTTGGCGTCGTGCCTGTAACTACGAGCGAGCAGCAGCACTTCCCACACGGCGAGCGTGCTTCCCTGGATGTAGGCCTGTCGTCCGGCAGCCGAATCGCGGAAATCGATGAATCCAAACTCCGAGCGCCGGAGGCCTTCCTCGACCAGCCGGGCGCTGGCATCGCTGGGTGTCCAGCCGTGACGGAATGCCATACGCTTCAGACGATTGCCGCTCTCTGCGGGCAGCCGCATGCTTATAACGACAGACCGAGTTGTGACCATAAGATCTCCTGCTACGTTGTAACTGATGTAAGCATTGTAACATACCTCGACTATCTCTATTCTTGGGTCTGGGACGTCTCGACCTCTTTCTCGAGCGCAAGCACAAGGCTGTGCAGGGTCTGCAGATCTTCGATTTTCGTCGGTGGCGCGTTCAAAACCACGATCACTTTCTGCACGACTTCGGGCGATAAGCGCGCTTGAGCGGCCTGCAGCCGCGCCATGCCTCGCTCGGCGCCCTGCATCTGGGCGAGCACCTGCTGGCGCACGGCAATGTCCTGGATCTGATGTGGACTCCAAACACGAGCCACTCGCTTCAGCAACCCGCGATAGAGGCGCTTCCCAATCTTGTTTTCCATCGCCTCGATCTCGGCGATAAGACTTCCGCTGTTCCCATTGGTGGGGTGGCTTCCAAAATCGCCAGGTCCGGAGCGCCCATTTGCACGCATAGCCGCACGGCGATTTCGTCTGGGCTTCGGTCGTAGCCCGGCCAGCCAGCCGTTGGGCGTTGCCCAGCGCGGCAACTTCGGGAAGTTTCTCGGTAATCCGCGGTCGTCCAATTCGACCCATTCACCATCGACGTCGTATAGATAACGTCCAAGCCCGAAACAGGACAGGGCCCGCTTGAACGCCTGGGCCTCGGCTCCGGGTAGAGCATTCTCTTTGTCTGACC
>JAFAGX010000201.1 GCA_019237515.1 Acidobacteriaceae bacterium | reverse complement strand
AAAGATGGCGAGATTTTCGGATTACTGGGGCCGAACGGCGCCGGTAAATCAACCTTGATCCGCATGATGACCACGCTCATCCCAATCACTGCCGGGACCGCTCGCATCGCGGGCCATGACGTCCAAAAAGATCCCGATGCGGCACGGCGCGTCATCGGAGTCATTCCCCAGGCCCTCACCAGCGATCTGGACCTTACCATCGAAGAGAATCTGAACATCTACGCGAAGCTGTACGACGTTCCCGCCAAGAAGCGCAAAGCCTCGATTGACGAATTGCTCGAGCTGGTGGATCTCACGAAATGGCGCCATGCTCAGACCAAAACCCTGTCGGGTGGAATGCGCCGGCGTCTTGAAATCGCGCGCGGCTTGGTCCACAGCCCGCAAATCTTTTTTCTCGATGAGCCGACCACCGGCCTTGATCCGGTTTCCCGTGTCGCCGTTTGGGAGATGTTGACCAACATCAAGGCGCATCGCAAGCTCACCGTTCTTATCACGACTCACTACATGGACGAAGCCGACCGGCTCTGCGATCGCGTGGCCATTGTTGATCACGGCAAGCTTGTCGCCCTCGATAGCCCCGCCGCGCTTAAGGCCAGTGTGCCAGGATCGAACGTCATCGAAGTTCAATTTCAGAACCCGCCTGCGAACTGGGAAGATCGTCTTAAGGGTCTGACTGCTGTAACTTCGGTCCAGAGCGAATCCGCAGGCATGTTCCGCGTGCTAAGCAGCAATGGATCCCAAACCACGACCGAATTGGTGGAAGCCGCGGTGAAGTCTGGCGTCCCCTTGAAGTCGCTTTCGGTGCAGAACACAACTCTGGACGACGTTTTCGTTCACTACACCGGACGTCAATTGCGTGATGAACTACAAAAGGCGTACGCCTTCGTCATGCCACAAAGGCCAGGATTGCAACCATGAATCACATAATGGCGATTATCGAACGCGAAATGCGCAAGTTTTTCCGCTCCCCGGCGCTCATGATGGCCTCCATGATTTTTCCCTTGGTTCAGCTCATTGTGCTGGGGAATGCGTTCGGAGGCAAAATTCGCGACGCCAAACTTGGATTAGTCGATCAGGACGGCGGCACGCAGGCGCTGAAGATTCGCGAGGCTTTCGATTCGGTCCGCGCCAACATGCGAACTTTCGAGCCAGTTTATTATCGCGACCCCAAAACCGCGATGGAAGACGTTCGCAATGGCAAAATTCAGGGCGCGGTTATCATTCCGCCGCAATATTCGCGTCGAGTCTACGAACAAGACCAGCCACGCATTGCTTTGGTCGTCGACAACACCGACAACTTCATGAGTTCAACCCTTGAAGACGAACTCACCAGCATCACCAATGCCTTGAATCAGCCCACGGTGACGCCCCGCATCCTGCGGCAAAGCGTTCTACAAATCGTGGAGCTCTACCCGTACATCGAATACATGAAATATCTGTTACCGGGCTCGATCACCTTGGCGATGTTCGTTTCTGTGATGATCGGTGGAGGAATGCTCTATATCGACGACAAGGCTCGCGGCGTACACGAAGGATATCTGGTCACGCCCATAAAGAAAACCGAACTGGTTTTCGGCCTGAATGGCGCAGGTGCAATCAAGGCGGTGCTGACCGGGGTTATTATTACGATTATCGGTTCTCTCCTGGCGGGTGTCGGCACGATCTTTCATCCCGACATCATCGTGGGTCTACTGATCATGATTGTGTTGACCTCGATTGCTTTTAACACGTTCATGTTCCTGCTCATGGTCCGCATCGAAGATCCGCTGGTTCCACGTGCGATTTTCGGAATCTTGAATACGCTGCTGTTTTTTCCGAGCGGCTCGATTTATCCCGTGCAGGCGTTTCCAAAATGGCTGCGTGCAATCGCCGTCGCTGATCCGTTCACTTATGCGGTGCACGGTTTCAAGTCGCTGCTTCTGAAAGAAACCGGCTTAGGCGCGATCGTGCCCGACATGATCTATCTGTCTATCTTCGCGGCACTCACCCTGGCGATAGCTACGCCTCTGTTCAAGCGGACGCTGTAGTCCAACGCTGTCTCGCCTAGAAAATAAACTTCAACGCCAATTGCAGAATTCTGGCATTGTGCACCGCATTCGCTTGCAGCAAGAGATTCCCGGCGCACGGTGAATTGGGCGTGTTGTCGGCGGACAGGTTCGCGCCGCTATAGCACACAGCGCTATTCGTGGCGCTGCCAAACGGCGTATTACTCGCGGCTGACCCACTATCTCCCCCCAGCCACGCCCATTCTGTGTGATTGAAGACATTGAACGCCTCGGCACGAAATTCGAAGTATTTGCTCTCCGTGACTTTGAAATGCTTCAGCAGCGCCATGTCAAAATTCGTACGTCGCGGATTCACTAAGATGTTTCTGCCCGCATCCCCAAACGTGAGGCCCACCGGCGCTGCAAATGCTGCCGGATTATAGAAGTACGGACCAGCGCCAGTTCCGGCATTGCTCGGAACGCCCTTGGATGGATCGCTGATTTTGTCAGGCCACGATGCTCCATTGGTAGCCACCTCATTTCCAACCCCGGCATTATCGCCCGGCGTGAATCCGCCACCCCCGTTGTAAACACTGAATGGGGTTCCCGTTTGAATCGTTGTAATTCCCGACCATTCCCATCCGCCGGCAATGTTGTTAGCTAATCCGGGCTTCTTGAAGAACGGCAGGTCATATACATAGCTGAAAGTGAAGACGTGCCGTTGATCGAAGTTTGAACTCGCACGGAATGCGTTGAGATTGTACGTATTGATCAGACTCACGTCGCTCCAATCCGACCCATCATCAATGGAGTGACTGTAGGTGTAGGCAGCGCTCAATTGCAGGCCGCCAATGTTGTGCCGCAATCCAACTTGCAAAGCATGGTAAATCGAGGAGGCTGTTGCGTCTTTTCGCGTAATGCTGCCGATCCCAACAAACGGCCGATACGGGCTGGGATCGTTGCCGCAGGCGACAGACAGGTTCTCCGCGGGTTTTCCGCTGATCGGTTTTCCATTGGCGACCCCAGTCACCTGGTAAGTTCCAACTCCAGTGAAATTGGACGCGTCGCAATCAGTCGGACCGATGGGTGAATTCGTTGACAGGTAGGGATTCAGGCTCGCCGGCACCGGCGTGATCTGGTTCAGGTCATATTCGCGAGTGAGGTGCGTACCCTTGCTGCCCACATACGAGATCGTGGCCACTGTATTTTTCGCGACGTCATGCTGAACGTCCAAATGCCACTGCTGAATGTATGGCCAATGGACCTTGTTTGGAATCGAGGTAAATGTTAGTGGGCTGGTTGCGCCAGCCGGTTGCGGCACAATGTTGTTGTAACCAACGATATTGAAGATGTTCACGGTCTGGGTGGCAGGCGCGAACTGTTCGAGCACGCCGGCATTCGCCTCACCCTGGTTGGTGTGTTCGAAGAAGATTCCGTAACCTCCCCGGATCGCCCATTTTCCATTTCCAAACGGATCATAAGCAAACCCTAGCCGAGGCGCCGGATTGAACAGGTGACCCTGCATGCATCCCCGGGGAACGCCCGGTGTTACGCCGCAGTCCACCCATCCGTTGAACGGATTCCCAACTACTAATCCGAAATTCGGATCAGCTGGATTCGTGTCAATGCTGCTGGCGCCCGTAATGTAATGGTTGGGATCGAAGTTCCACACCAAATGATTCTTTTCGAAAATCGTTCCGAACAGGCTGACCCGCAGGCCGAGATTCAAGGTCAACTTTTTTGAAACGTGCCAGTCATCCTGAAAATACGGCTCGAAAATCTTGTATCGGTTATATGTCTTGATGGCCGCTTTCTGTTGAGTGAACTGAGCGACATCGCCTAAAAGAAGGTCCGCAAAGGCATTGCCGGTGGAAACCGCGGAGCTCACGTCGTAGGTCAAAAAGCCGTTGGTTGAATACGAAGGTTGCGGGATCTCGTTTTTCTCTGCCGCGACAAAGTACCCACCGAATTGCAGGTTGTGCGGGCCCACAATCTTGGTTACGTTATCACGCAGCGTATAAGTCGGATTCGAATTCAGCGGTCCGTTCGGGAGATATCCGACGTCCTCCGAAATCCCGCTAAAAATTCCGCCATTCAACCCGATGCCCGGAACCTTTCCCGCATTGTTGGGAAACAATCCCAGTGTCATGCCAGCAGGACGTTTCCATGCACCAATGGGGTTCAACGTAATGTGATCCGTCGTGTAGCTCGCCACAAATTCATTCAAGAGCGTCGGCGAGGCCGTAGCGCTCAGCCGCGCCACCATTCCGACGCCCGGCCCGATAAAGTTCGTCTCAATGGTTGGAAAGCTGGTTCCACTCGTCCATAGCGGCGTCGGATAAATCTGGCTCCAGGAATCATGGATGTACCGGAACATCCCTCGAACATTATTGGTGAAGTTGTGATCGATGCGGAACAGTTCTTCGCGCCAGTTGGTTGGCAATGTCGGAGATGCCGTCCACGCGTGCCCGCCCCCATTGGGCAGGGGGATTTCCGCTTCCAGCGCCTGAATTGTGGGATCGTTAGGGTTCACCGGAACCTGATTATTGGGGAACGCCAGACCGGTCGTAGGATCCTTCGGGCAATCCGACCCCGGGCACAGATCGCTGAAATTTCCTGCGCGCTCCGCCGCCGTGGGAACATTTGTCACCGGAAATGGGCTCGGTACTCGGTCACGTCGCCACTCCTGCGACCAGAAAAAGAACGTCTTCTGCTTGTTAGTGTTGTAAACACCCGGAATATAAATCGGCCCGCCTATGGTGTAGCCAAAATCGTTTTTCTTGTATGCGGGAACGGTGCTCTGAAACTGCTCTTTGGCATTAAACGCGTCATTGCGGACAAATTCATACAGATCCCCGTGGAACTGGCTCGTCCCCGACTTGGTTTCCACTTCCACCGTTCCAGAACCGTTGCGTCCATATTGCGCGCCGTAGTTGGAAGTAAGGACTTTGAACTCTGCGATGGCATCGATGCTGGGATAAACGTTCAGGCTTGTATTGCTGCCGTTATCCATGTTGTCGCCGCCATCGAGTTCCCAGTTGTTGTATTCGGTGCGGCCGCCGTTCACGCTAAATGCGACATTGCCGTTGACACCTACCTGGGCTTCGTCCTGGCCGCTCTGATTGGTGACACCAGGAACAAGCGTCGCCAGTTGCGTAAAGTTGCGCCCGTTCAACTCCAGTTGCGTGATTTCTTTTCCAGTAACGGTGCCGCCCAGATCTGAAGACTGAGTTTCCACCTGAGCCACGCTTGTTCCTTGAACTGTGACCTCGGTAGTTTCGGCGCCCACCTGCATAGCAACGTCCACACGAGCTTTCTGGGCCACGCGCAAGACGATGCCGCTGGCCTGGTATTTCTTAAATCCCGGTGCGGAAACTGACAGATCGTATAAACCGATAGGAAGTGCCGAGAACAGATAATCTCCGCTAGCATTGCTCGCGACGCTGTGCTTGATACCCTTTTCGGTACTCGTGAGCGTCACCTGTGCATTCGGTATGGCCGCCCCGGACGGGTCAGTGATTGCACCGGTAATCGAAGCCGTATCCTGCGCCCACAGAGTTAAAGGGAAGGCGAACGCAAGTAGAGCAATGCATGCCAGACGGGATTTCATCTCATTACTCCCTTCAGGGAAAGGAATCAGCTGAAATCTCACCCCGAGAATTCAGCGGTCGCGCTCTTGTCGGCGATTTACCGGGTTGCGCAGAAAAACACGAGAAATGCCGCTATTAAAACGTATGAATAGTGCTGTAAGTCGGGGATGCTAGTCAAGAAGAAAAATACTGCACAGCGATCTGCATAGGCCCGTAACTCACCTCAGAGCAGGGTGCGGGTGGACTCGCGTACTGCCAGTTCGGGCACCATCTTACGATGGA
>JAFAGX010000193.1 GCA_019237515.1 Acidobacteriaceae bacterium | reverse complement strand
TTCTACAAAGTGGATAAGGTGATCGTCGCCTGGGGCCTTTCCGCGTCGATCCTGGCCATTCAGTTGAACCGCATCGTCAACGGTCTGACCCGGCCTTTGTGGGGCTGGATTTCCGACCATATCGGCCGCGAAAACGCAATGTTCACTGCATTTCTGATTGAGGGGTTGGCCATCTTTGCATGGCTGCAGACGATCCATAAGCCAGTCATGTTCGTTTTGCTGTCCAGTCTCGTGTTCTTCGCATGGGGCGAGATTTTCTCCCTGTTTCCCTCAATTACCGCAGACCTGTTTGGCAGGAAATGGGCCACAACGAATTATGGAATCGTCTATACCGCCAAGGGTACGGCATCGATTTTCGCGGCACCGGTCGCAGCCTATGTAATGCTCAAGACAGGATCCTGGGTACCCGTGTTCTACGTGATGATTGCCTGCGACATCCTTGCTGCTTTCATGGCGCTGCTGTGGCTGAAACCATTGGCGGCGCGTACGATTGCCGCGGCTGATGCCTGGCAGAGTGCTGAAGCCAAAAAACAACCAGAGTCACGGCCAGAAAAAGAAGTTGTGCACGCCTGATCATCCACTGCTCGCACCTAATGATTTATAGCGGTTGAGCCAGACAGATGAAAGCACCAGCGCCCAACCGCTCTTCTACTTTTAATGGGAATGACCCAGCATTCGACCGCAAGCAAGCGAAATCGAATGCTCAGGCCGGGGTGGGTTCGGCAACAGCCAAACCGTTCGCGGCGGTCTTTGAATAGAGTACGTCCTTCAGCTGCTCGACGAATTCGCTGGTGATCAACGGCCTGCCTTCGAGAGCTTGACTGCGATGATAGCCGGCCAGCGCGAAAATTGTGCGTTCGCCTGCGACGCCGTCGACAGGTCCGGGATCGAAACCAAGATACGTGAGATACAACTGGCTCGCGCGCACATTGAGGTCAGGAAGCGATCCCGAGGAAAATTTCTTGTACGCGATGTTCAGACGCAAGGCATATTGATTGACCGCAAAATCCGGTCCATTGTAATGACGAGCGAAATCCGCCCAATCGTGAGCTTGCAAAGCGAAATGCAGCTTTCTGCTGAAGAGAAAATCCGCCATCGCCGCAAGTTGATCATCCTCCGATCGCATCATTGCGATAACGAAATCTTCGACACTCTTGTGACCGGCAAGGACGAAGTTTTCTCCCATGATCTGTCCAATTCCCCACGAGGCGCTTTTCAAAGCGGCATTTCGATCTTTCTCGATCGCCAAATTCAAGCGCTCGTATTGGTGCGCACCCGGCGCGCCGTAACCGCCCGGGGTTGGATCGCTGATGTCGCCGTCATCGTACTTGCCTTGGGTCAAGCGATGAAAAACGTGGCGCTCGAAACAGATTTGTGGGCGACGGTCGGCGAGATAGCCGCAGCCTGACGTCTCGACAGCCAGGACGGTCCAGATTTCAGCGGCAGAAACGGCAAGCGCATCAGCGGCCGCGGCAATACTCTCCGCCGAAAGCGCCCAGGCAGTTCCTTGAAATGGAATCGACATACCTAAAATCCGAGACCGTTCAATGCGACTCGTTGCAGGGAAATCTCCGAAAGGACGACGGTCAAGAGTGGGTGGCAGTGCCGGTAAGCATCGGGCCCTCATATAAGGATGAAACGCTCATGTGAGCGGATCAAGTTCAAAATGAAGCGGAGCAGGAGTCGCTTCCCATAATGGGCGTCCAGATCTCATGTACCTCTGATTATTTTCTTTACACTCAGATTTGCTACAGTGCCGGGCAAAAATTTAATCCGGTTTCCTCACCGGACACTCCTGCCTGGTTTCCGGCACTGCGTTGGGGGCATTTTCCGGTTCTAGACGATAGGTAGAGTGTGTCCGCACGCGTTGGGGATCGTAAAGGGGAGCTTTCGCTGTGCGGAGTGTCACAGTTTGTCTTGTCTGTTTGTGTCTTCTGATCAGCTTAGGGTGCGGCGGCGGCAGCCGTTCCGCAGCGTTTTCAGCCCAGCCGCCAAGCACAGCATCAGGCGGCCAGTCTGGTTCAAACCCATCGAACAACCCACCTTCGTCGAGCACTAACACGCCGAGCACGACTCCCCCGACCTCGTTTACCGTAGGAATCACCCACGTGGCCGGCAACTATGGTTTTACCCAGCAGAACTATCTTGTGGAAGGTGCGCAAAAAATTAACCAACTGGGCAGCCATTCCATTTTCCTCTATCTGACGCCGGATTTTCGCACGCTGTACCCAGACCAAAGCTCGCAATCATGGCCTGCGTCGGATCCCACTGACCTGGCGGGATTAGCTCAGACGGCTCCCTTCGCCGGTGTTTTTTCTGCAGATTTCAACACCATCGTTTTGACTGCCTATTCTTTTGCCAACCACGATCAGGTGCAGGGCATGGCAAGTTGTGAAAATTGTCAGAGCGCGGAGGAAAATGAGTTCTACACTCTGACAAAATATCTTTATTCGAAATATGCCGGCTCGGGCAGAACATTCATCCTCAAAAACTGGGAAGGCGACTGGATCGCCCTCGGCGGCCAAGAGATCAATCTCACCTCGAACATTTCCGATTCCATGGTGCAAGATATGATTGCCTGGCTGGTAGCGCGCCAGCATGGCGTCAGCCGCGCCAGAAGTGAAGCGGGTTCTTCGCCGGGCATGCAAGTTCTCAATGCCGTCGAGGTGAATCGCGTTCTCGATTATGCCCAGCAGGGCCTTACGCGCGTCATCAATGCAGTGATACCCAAAGTGAATGCAGACCTGGTGAGCTATTCTTCCTATGACTCGACCGTGGGCGGTTCCGATGCACAGACTGTGCAGCAAGCCCTCACGCTTGCCCTGCAGACCATCGCCAAACTTGCGCCCGATCCACTGGGCTTCGGGACGCGGCGCATTCTCATCTCGGAATTTGGACTGTTCGAAAACCAGGAATTGAATGATGCTGCGTGGCGGACGAAAGCCGTTCTCGATACTGCTTCTAACGCCGGAATCTATGGCGCGTTCTTATGGGAACTGTTCGACAATACCTGCACACAAGCCAATGGGCAGCCATTCCCGATTGATGCCGGTCCAGGTAGCCCCACGCGGCCTACGGACGGACAATGTCGAGGTGTATGGGTCGTGCGTCCGGATGGAAGCACCAGTGCCGCGCTGGATGTGCTCAAGCAATACTGGTAGACTCCGGCTTTTGCGACGGAATACTACGGAGCCGCCGCTATGCTGACGTCTGAGATATTTAGTCAGACGATTTGGGACCTTCTTGCATCCAAATCAGGATAGGATCCAGGCGCAGTCTGCGCCATTCTGTGGGCGACATAAAGATTAATGATATGCAAGTGACTGAACCTCGCGTATTCCACCGATGCTCGATTATTCGGCAACTCCTGTGTCCAATTGCACTCAGCCTCGTACTTCTCGGGTGTTGCGGCACTGCTTTGTGCCAGCAATTGCCTGATGCGCCCGAGGCACAAGATCAGCATGCTCAACCCGCGCCAAAACAGAAAGGGGCAAGTGGCGAGTACGGAAAGCATCATATCCTGTGGGTAATTCCAAATTATCGCGAAGATGAAAGCCTCGCAGCGTACAAGCCGCTGAGCTCACACGAGAAATTCAAAGTTGCGTTCGACGATTCGTTTGATCCGACTGCGTTTCTGGTCGCAGGGATATTTGCCGGCTCAGCAATGGCTCAGCGTCAATATCCGCAGTTCGGGCACGGGCCGGCTGCGGTCGGCAAATACTACGGAGGCGCATTTGCTGACCAGTCGATCGGCAATATGCTGACGGAAGCAGTTTTGCCCATCGCTCTTCGACAAGACCCGCGCTATTTCACCAAAAGCAGAGGGGGATTTTTCAAGCGAACGGGTTACGCCATCAGCCGCGAAGTAGTCACAAAGAATGACGCAGGCCAGAATACCTTCAATACTTCTGAAGTTGCCGGAAATGCCATCGCCGCTGGCATTTCCAATCTCTATTATCCAGCGGCCGAGCGGACTTTCGGACAGACCGCAAATAAGTGGGGTCAGCAACTGGGCCTGGATACCGCCTTCAACATCATGAAGGAATTCTGGCCGGACGTGCGACACAAGCTGTTCGGAGCAGACTAGGGATCAAGCTAACGCGGAGTCCAGTGCGGGTGCGCGGTCAGCAGACCGTCCACGAAGCAGATGTGATAAGCCACGATTAGGCCAAAAGCAAGGCTGAGTAAGCCGGAAGCCATTGCCAGATGCCGCGAGAAATTTAGAGACCTCCCGACAAATCGGAACGTCGAAGCAATGCTCATCGTGATTAACATCATTCCCGCGATCGTGCCTATCCCAAAAACCAGCAAGTACACGACAGCCCAGCGGGAATCGCGAATGGTCGTCAGCACCAGAAGAGCTACGGCGGCCGATCCTGCCAGCCCGTGCACAATGCCGATCAGCAATGGTCTTAGCGGCCGGTAGATGCGCATTTTGCCCAGCAGCCGGTCCATCCATGCGACCGGCGTGTGTTCCGCCGAGTGGGAATGGGGCTCAGGGCCGTGGCTATGCGTGTGGCTGTGAACGTAGTCGCCGTGACTGTGGACGTGGCTGTGCACCGCCGCTGTCCCCGCATGAGCTTCGAGCGCTACCTCGGGTACGGCTTTCCGGAAGCTGACGACGTTGATAATGCCCAGAATGATCAGCATCAGCCCGACCGAGAGTTCCATGCTTAGGCCGACGCGTGGTGGGATCACGAGGTCGAACAGAATGATCGCCGCCCCCACCGCGAAGATCGTCAATGTGTGGCCGAGACCCCAGAACGCCCCGATGCCGGCGGCTTTCCATACGCTGCGTTGCCGGGTAACGATGGTTGTGACGGCAATAACGTGGTCAGCATCCGTAGCGTGGCGCATGCCCAGAAAAAAACCCAAGGCAATAATGGAGAGTAGATTGACCATTTCGGTCAGGAGCTAGTGGCTAGCTCATAGCGGCATGGGCCCAACTTCTTTTTCGACCTCGGTAGTCTCAACCATGGCGATAGCGTCCCACGGACACCCGTCAAGAAAACACCCATCCGGTCCCTTGCTGGTGCATTTCTTGCAACCGATGCAAAGAATGGGATCCACCTGAATCCGCCCGAATGGTGGATGGTCTTCATCCGGAACCCAGAACATGCAATCTTCAATCGGGCAATATTCGACACAGGCCGGCGACCCTGCGCATCCCGTGCAGCATTCGGTTATGACCGCTAATTCTTTGGGTTTTTTCTTGCGGGGAGTTACGATCCCTTTGGATTTGGGTTCGAACTTCAGGTCGTCGGGAACCAGGCCAGGGGCCTTCACTTCAGCGGACATGGCGGGATTATAGCATTCAGCCTTTTGCACTTGGCATTTAGCATTTAGCCCAACGGGGCTCCGATCCAATGGCAAGATCGATGTTTGGCTAAGTGCCAACTGCCAAATGCTTGTTCAGCCGTCACATCTCTGGTCGCACGGGATTCTGCTATATTGGCGCATCAGGAGAAAATCATGGCGGGAAAAAGTGTCAATAAAGTCATCCTCATTGGCAATCTCGGCAAAGATCCGGAAGTGAAATACACGCCGCAGGGCACGCCGGTCGCGAAGCTAACGTTGGCCACCAATGAGCGCTATAAAGACAAAGGCGGCGAATGGCAGGACCGCACCGAATGGCACAACGTCGTGCTCTGGCAGCGGCTGGCCGAAATCGCTGGCGAATATCTCAAGAAGGGCAGCAAAGTTTACATCGAAGGACGCCTGCAAACCCGCTCCTGGGACGACAAGCAAACCAATCAGAAACGCTACATGACCGAGGTTGTGGCCAATGATCTCGTTCTGCTCGGAGGCCGAGGCGAAGGTGGAGAATCTGCGCGAGGCGCAGCCGCCGGCAACAATTTTGATCAACGTACTCCCGAACACGAACCGGCCGCCGCAGCCACACCCATCAGCGACGAAGACATTCCGTTCTAAAGAGGCGGTTTTCGTGCTGCAAAGGACGATCCCCACCGTGCGACTGCAGCCGCATCTTAAGTTTGCGGTTATTGCGAGATCGGCGGCACTGGAAAAAGTCCCATTGCGTGCGGTGCCTAGGTCGAATGAAATGCCTCAGCGGAAATTCTCGACGAGCATGAGTACACTGCCAGAGCGGTCCAACTGCGGGTACAGAATCGTTCGACCATCAGGGGAAACTGCGATGTGGTTGTTTACAGGACGTTCAATGGACAGAAGCTTCCTGGTTTGGCCGCTGGCGAGTTCATAGAAATCGAGATCGCTGTGCCCTGCTTTATCGGGCGTCCTGAAAAAGTAAATTCCCTCCTTGACCAACGCGAATTGACCCTCGCTATGGATTCCATCGAGAAGTTTAGTTTCCTGGCTGCCATCGGGGTTGGCACGCCAGATGCTAACTGCCGAAGGCCAGCCCTTCATGTAGTAAATAAATCTGCCGTCAGGTGATTCGTGGGGTGTGTCACCAGAATTCCGGGTGAGCTGAACTGCTTCCCCTCCATTGGAAGGCATTTTCCAGATTTCCTCCCGGCCGCTGCGGGTAGAAGCGAAGTAGATCCATTTCCCATCTTGCGACCAGGAAGGCCACTTGTCTTCCGCGGGATCGGTCGTCATTTGCTGAGGCGTGCCGCCGTTGGCGCTTACCACGTAGACGTCCTCTTTCATACCTCGCTGCGCAACCGTAAACGCAATACTTTTGCTGTCGGAAGACCAACTCGGGCCGTAGACCGCTGCCCCGCCAAATGAGGTTAACTGCGTAGTCTTGGATCCATCACTCTCACAGGTCCAGATTTCGTCCGTTCCTGATCGGTTGGACATAAATGCGATCCGGCGACCATCCGGAGAAAAGGCAGGATAGAGGTCCGGCTGCGTCGAAGAGATGAAAGAGACGGGTTGGGCGGATATCTTACCGAATCCCTTCAAGTCGATACGCCAGATGTTGTCGTCATATTGAGGGATCGTGAAAGCCAAACGGTTGCCAACACGTGAAATCGTTGGCTCAGCGGCTGCCCCGGTACCAACATCCAGCCTTCTCGCGACTGCGCCATTGGATGCAGCCGTGCGCCACAACCCATAGTTCGTTCCGGTTCCGGAAACAAATATGAACTCACGGCCATTCGGCAACCAAGCTGGCGCTAGATTGGTCATGCCCGAGGTTTCAATCTTCTGTTCTTTGGCTGAGGGTTTGTAGCGCTCTCTAAGGGACACTGACCATAGAGAGACATTGAAGAAATCCGGGGAGACACGCGAAAAAATCAACATTCGGCCATCGGGCGATATCGCTGGCGATATATCGCCGGCCTCGCTGCTAGGCGGATCGGTTAACACAATTTTTTCCTGCGTCTCCGTCGAGAACAAAGTTAAGGCCCAAGCGCGCAGCCCACGCTTGGGTGCCGGGCAGGCAATCCATTTCGAATCCGGAGTCCAGGAAAGGTATGGACCCCATGGCAGCTGCGATACAGATCCGTCAAGCTCCGCGATGATTCGCTCGGATCCTCCACGCTGGGGCACGACGACGATAGCCGTCTTATCCGCTGAGAACTCCCGCAGAAAGGCGATGAAGCTTCCGTTGGGGGACCACGCCGGGCTGTAGTCCGAACCCTGGTCGCTGGTCAGGCGAAAGGGCGGTTCCACGCCGATCTGCTTGACATAGATGTCCGACTTATCCTGTTTTTCTCCATTCCAGGCAAACGCCACTTGCGAGCCGTCTGGCGAGAGCGTCGGAGTTGACTCCTCTCCTGGATAGCTGGTCAAAGGCATTGCGAGCAACGGCACTTCCGGAGTTCCTGTCCTTGGTCTGAACCACAAAATGGCCGAGACCACCACCAGAATCGCGGCTGTGCTACCGGCCCAAAGGGATCGCGACGGCCTTCTTTCCTTGGACGCCGCCGCAGCTCCCAGCACTCCCGAATCCGACTCCTCCTTCAGTTCCTGCAAAACAATTTTGACGTCGTCCATGTGCTGAAAGCGCTGGTTTACCTCTTTCCGCAGGCAACGGGAGATGAGTCGCTCCACCTCTCTGGGGAGTTCGTCCGCCAGTTGGCTCGCCGGTTGCGGATTGTCTTTCAGGATGGATGCCAGTGTTGCGGCACTGGTATCACCATGGAAAGCTCGCCGTCCTGTTA
>JAFAGX010000060.1 GCA_019237515.1 Acidobacteriaceae bacterium | reverse complement strand
CGAGCTCTCGTCAGCAGAAACTCGGTCGTTTGTACCAAGGTAATTCGCGCTCGGGAGTTTTGACGAGTAACATTCGTTTAATTGAATCTGTCTTCGCTCGGGGGTGCTATGCGGAAATTCGTTGATAATTCCATGCGAGTGCTGCTGCTGGTCGGCCTTGTTGCCGTAATGAGTTACGGCCAATCACTCGGAGACGTCGCGCGTGAGCAGCGTGAGAAGCAGCAAGCCAAGAAAGCACAAGCTGACAAGAAAGTAGTCACGAATGAGGATCTGCCTGAGCATCCGGATGCGGAGCAGAGCAGTTCGAGCAACACGCAAACCGAGAGCGTTGACCAGGACTTGGCCGAGAAAAAGGCGCCTGAGCAGTGGAAGCAGGAAATCCAGGAGCAGAAACAATCGGTGGCCAACTTGCAGGCTCAAATGGACCGGCTGAACTCCTCAATTCATTTCGCGCCCGGCAACTGCGTTCGCAATTGTGTGCAGTGGAATGAGCATCAGGTAGAGAAGCAGGACGAAGTACAGCGCATGCAGTCGGAGCTCGAACAGCAGAAAAAACGACTCGAAGACATGCAGGAAGCGGCTCGCAAGCAGGGCTATGGGAATTCCGTCTATGAACCTCAATAAAAGATCATCCTAATGAGGGTGAGAAGCGGACCGCTCGGGATCGATGGCTTGATCCAGATAAATCCAAAGCACGCGCGAGAACAGGGTGATCGTAGGGGCGAGCGGCAGGAACAGCAGAATTGCCCAGAACATGAGCTTCATCAGCGTTAAGTGGGTAAAGGCCCACAAAAGTAAGCCGATTCCAATGATTGCGACCAATCCCAGACCATAGCTGATGTACATGGCGCCAAGAAAATAGCCAGGTTCTCGCTCGAATTTGAGATCGCAGTTGGGGCATTGCGGCCACATCGCCGGGAATCCCGTAAAAACAGACTTGCGAAAAATTCTCGCTTCGCGGCAACGCGGACACATCTGGCGCAAGATCGCCATGCTGGTCGGCATTCGAGCGCTGCCCGTCATGGAGAGGTAGGGACAGCCGCTCTCGGCTGTCCGGCGGAGCCATGGCTAGTGTAACTAGGCTGGCTATCGCTTGCGATTTGGCTGGTGGGATGGCCCCACCATGGTACGTCGGACTGGGACAATTGCTCCGCGAGAGGGATCAGCAGCAACGGTAGCTCTTGAGAGCATTTCTTCCTGAAGTGATTTCACGAAATCCTGGATCTGTCGCTGCATCTCTTCCATGCGCTCGCGCATTTGCAGGATGATAGCAATCCCGCTGATATTCACGGAGAGGTCGCGCGCGAGCGTAAGGATAAATTCCAGGCGCTGCAGGTCTTCGTCCGTGTATAGGCGAGTGTTGCCTTCGGTCCGCGACGGCTTCAGTAATCCTTCGCGTTCATAAAGGCGCAAGGTTTGCGGATGGATGCCATACATCTCCGCGACCGCCGAGATCATGTAAGCACCCTTGGATTTTCTTTTCGTCATTCTCTTCCGGCCACGTAGGGACAGCTGCCCTCAGCTGTCCGGCGGAGCGAAGCTCCGCAGTTAATTATTAAAACACAAGCTCTCAATTGTCATGCTGAGAGGGGTCATGCGATTCGCATGCCGAATCGCATGGTGGAGTCGAAGGATCCCTCTATTTCTTGGGATGTTCGGGTGCGCAAGGATGACGACTCCTCGCCGGCTCCCTTCGTGTCCTCTGTGCTTAGGTTCTAACTGACAGGTCTTTCTTGGGGTGCGGGTGTCCACCCATCTGGCCTGAGCGCGTGATTGAGCAGATACGCAACCACGCCCGCCCCGATCAGCAGCATTCCAAACGCGAATGAACTCATTCCAAGCACGTGTTCGGTCTCGCTGCGAATCACCGAGAAACCAAGGAGCAGCATAGGAGCGATGCCGACGGCGATCGCTCCAAACATTCCTCCCGGCACGCGGAATGCGCGTGGCAGTTCCGGTTCGCGAATGCGTAGTGCGATCAGTGCGGCGAATTCGAGCGACAGGCTGGCGCCATAGAGAAGAATGTCCAATGTGACCAGCCGCTCGAAACCGAGGCCAAGGCACATTGCCCAGCAAACAGCCAGCGCGATGATCGCCACCCAGGGCGCCCGAGTGCGCGGGTGCAATTTGCCGAAAATCTTGGGTAACATCCCATCTTGAGCCATTGCCAGAGGCAAGCGCGAGTAGCTCATCACCAAAGCGTTAAACATCCCGAAACCGCTAATGATGCCGCCGAGCGCCAGGCCAAAGCGGAGCAGCGGACCACCGAGCATTCCGGCGATGTCAGCCCAAAAACCGGTATCCCAAGCTGTGGGGGAAAGCCCCGTCATCCACATGGCGGCAACCGGAACGATGTAGCTGAGAGCCACAATCATGACCGCGACCAGCATCGCGCGCGGATAGGTTCGTTGTGGACGCTCGACTTCGGTTGCGATGGTCGAGGCGTTGTCCCAGCCCATGTAGTTCCACATGCAGATCAGCAGCCCGGTCAAAATATCGACATTCGCGTTGGCCGGTTTGGCCACTGCTGCGAGCGCCCCAATTTTGAACGGTGCAATACAAACAATCGCGATGAACGGTGCGGAAAGCGCAAAAAACAGCCAGAGCGATGTCGTGGAGACAACCCGCACACCAGCGATGTTCAGCAGCGCGCACACGATGACCACACCTAACGCCACCATCACGCCCCGATGTCCGACTGAAAACCAGGGAAACAACCGGTCCAAGTAGAGAACAAACAGCGTGGGGTAAATCGCCATGTCGAAGATCGACGCAACCAGCGAGAGCCAGGCTTCCTGAAATCCCCAGAAATTCCCCATCGCGCGGCGCACCCAGGCGTAATAGCCACCTTCATACGGCAGCGCGCTGGAAAGTTCACCAATCATAAATGCGGTCGGCAGGCTCCACAGAATCGGCGTGAGCAGCAGGATCAGAATTGCTTTTCCGTAGCCCGCTCCATGCACGATGTCTTCGGTGCCATACGTGCCACCCGAAACCATGAAGAACGTGGCGGCGACGAGCGGCCACAACGTGAGGCGGGCAGATTTTTTCCTGGAAGAAACGAGAGCAGGGGATGGAAGTGATTGGTGGGTAGCGCTAGCAGTTGCCAATTTCGATGGCTTCCTCCTCGGGCGAATCACTCTCGGCCACCGCGTCTCCCTTGATTAGCGCGGCTCCCGGTTAGATGCGATTCCGGGCGTTTCGGCCGTAGTTACTTCGCACGTATGAGATTACGGCAAATTTCCACAGATGCAAGAATTTTCTTGAAAAAATTGCGAGCAGGTAATGAAGAGTAGCGAGTAGCTAGTCGCCGGCAGCTGGGCGCACGAGTCAAGCTTTTCCTAACTGCTGGCCACCAGCTACTCGCTGCTAGATGTTTTTGAGAAGTTCGGCCCGGGGGTCTTCCGGATTGAGGCGAGCCAATTCGCGAAGGAGTTCTTTCGTCTTTTCGTCCCGAGGCATTGGAACTGTGACCTTGATTTCGACGATTTCATCCCCGCGAGTGCCTTCCTTAGTTGCAGAAGGCACGCCTTTTTCTCGAAGCCGGAGTTTCTGGCCGGATTGGGTACCGGGCGGAATCCTCAACATGGCTCGCCCATCGATAGTCGGAACTTCGACTTTCGCCCCCAGCGCCGCTTCGGAAGCCGTCACCGGTACGGTCAAATGAATATCATCGCCGTCGCGCTCGAAGACAGGATGTGTTCCAGTGCGGATGATTACATAAAGATCGCCAGGTGCGCCGCCGCGAGCGCCCGCATTTCCTTTTCCAGCGATGCGGATGCGCTGCCCATCTCGAGTCCCGGCTTTGATCCGGACTTCCAAAGGCTCCGTGCGCTCCACCGTGCCTTCCCCGTGACAAGTGGGACAGACGGAAATGTTCTTGCCCGTACCGTGGCAGCGCGGGCAGGTTACATTGAATTTCATCCGGCCGCCGGTTTGGGTGACTTGGCCGGTCCCGTTGCACTCCGGGCACTTGCCAGGAGACTCGATGAACCCTTGCCCGTGGCAATTGGTGCAAGTATCGTGTCGCGTGATGTTCAGACGCATGACACCGCCGCGAATTGCCGTCCAGAAAGGAACGTTGACTTGATATTCGAGATCGGATCCCGGTTCGGGGCCCTCTTCGGTTGCGGCCGCGCCACCCCGCCCACCGAAAATTCCTGAAAAGATGTCGCGGAAACCGCCGCCTCCGGTGCTGGCAGTCTTGCGTCCAGCTTTGGTCCCCTCGAACATGTCCGAGAAATCGAAGCCGCCGAAATCGAAGTGAACTCCTTGGCCGCCAGGCTGTGCTTGCCCGCCTTGCACGCCACCACCGGGAAAGCCGCCGAAACCGCCCGCACCGGTGGGTCCTCCGCGAGCGTAGGCTTCAGCGGCCGCGGGATCGATGTTGTCCGAGTAAAAGCCGAGCTGGTCGTAAATTTTGCGCTTCTTGGGGTCGCTCAGAATGTCGTTGGCTTCCGAGATGGCCTTGAATTTTTCTTCGGCCGACTTGTCCCCGGGATTGACATCGGGATGGTATTTACGCGCAAGCTTCCGAAACGCCTTGCGGATGTCGTCCGCCGACGCCGATTTCTTTACTCCGAGGATCTCGTAGTAGTCTTTTTTGGTTGCAGTAGCCATTAGTTCCTACAAGATTGTCATCCGAGCGAAGTTGCCGCTCGCGTAGCGGGCGGCAACGCAGTCGAAAGATCTCTGCATTCAACCGCTCGCTCGCCGTTTACGAAGGCGCATGGGCTGATTCTGCCGCGCTTCCCGCTTTCCACTTCACCGCATCCACGTACACCGGCATGCGATTCATTCCGGTCGGAGTCGGTGCGAACACGTAAAGCTTATTTTCCTCTTCCACAAATGCCAAAAAGTACTGTTGACCGTTTACTTCAAACTTCAATGTATTCCCCTTTCTCACTTCTGAAAAGTAAGCCACGGATCACTCAGATCCGTGGCCCATCTTGCTGTCGAGCTTCGCTCGACCTGGACGGGCGAGGCGCCCGTCCCCACCTAATCAGCGCTTACTTCTTGTCTTCGACGTCGACGTATTCGGCGTCGATGACGCCTTCGTCTTTCTTCTCAGGTTGACCATCGCCGCCCGGTTCCGGACCTGCGCCTGGCGTCGGGCCGGTTTGCCCTCCGCCCTGCGGCTGAGCAGCCTTGTACATCTGCTCGGCCAGTTTGTGCGAAGCCTTGGTCAGGTTCTCGCGAGCCCGGTCCATGGCCGCCTTCTCGCCGCTCTCCAGCGCCTTCTTGGCATCGGCCAAGGCGTTCTCGACGTCGCCGCGCTCGGAGCCGGAGATCTTGTCTCCCTGCTCGCGCAGCATCTTTTCGATCTGATAGACCATCGAGTCGAGCTGGTTCTTCGCGTCGATCGCCTCACGCTGGGCCTTGTCTTCGGCAGAGTGCGACTCGGCGTCCTTGGCCATGCGCTCGACTTCGTCCTTCGAAAGACCGGAAGAGGATGTAATCGTGATCTTCTGGTCTTTCTGCGTGGCCGTGTCCTTCGCCGTCACATTCAGGATGCCGTTGGCATCGATGTCGAACGTGACTTCGATCTGCGGCACCCCACGCGGAGCCGGTGGAATCCCGGTCAGGTGGAACTTGCCGAGGGTGCGGTTCTGTCCCGCCATTGGGCGTTCGCCCTGCAGGACGTGAACTTCAACCGACGTCTGGCTATCGGCTGCGGTCGAGAACGTTTCCGTCTTTTTAGTCGGAATCGTCGTGTTGCGCGGGATCATCGGCGTGGAAACGCCACCCAGCGTCTCGATCGACAGCGTCAG
>JAFAGX010000630.1 GCA_019237515.1 Acidobacteriaceae bacterium | reverse complement strand
GACGGAGCAGGAAGAGGGAATCGCGGGCAAGTTGTTACAAGAGATCCAGGAGCGGTTGCGATTTTTGAATGAAGTTGGGCTGGAATATCTGACCCTGGATCGTCTGTCATCAACGTTGTCGGGAGGCGAGGCTCAGCGCATCCAGTTGGCAACCTCGCTCGGCTCCCGCCTGGTCGGAACTCTTTACGTTTTGGATGAGCCATCGATTGGCCTGCACAGCCGCGACACGCACCGGCTTATCAAGATCCTGCACGACTTGCGCGATCTGGGGAATACGATTCTGGTGGTCGAACATGACCCCGATGTGATGCGGGCCTCCGATGTGATTCTCGATCTCGGGCCGGGCGCGGGAGAGAACGGGGGCAAGCTCATTGCGGCCAGCAGCTATGAGCAGATTCAGAACATTCCCGGCTCACTGACCGGGCGCTATCTTGCCGGCGAGTTGCGCATCCCGGTGCCTGGATCCCGGCGAAAGCCAGGTGTACAACAAGTCAAAATTTTCGGGGCACAAGCTCATAATCTTAAAAATCTGGACTTGACGATTCCATTACGCATGCTGGTGGCAATCACGGGAGTATCGGGATCGGGAAAATCTACGCTGCTACATAACGTGGTTTTTCAGGCGCTATCGTCCGCAAAGAAGCAGAACGATGGCGCACCGGTTTCGGCAGCCTGGAATCGCGTCGAAGGGGCCGAATTCATTGACGAGGTTGTGCTGGTCGATCAATCGCCGATTGGACGCACACCGCGATCGAATCCTGTGACTTATATCAAAGCATTCGACGCCATCCGCGAACTATTTGCGTCACTGCCGGAATCGAAGAAGCGCGGCTTCACGGCTGGGCATTTCTCTTTTAACGTGCCGGGAGGCAGATGCGAAGTTTGCCAGGGCGACGGCGTGGTGACCGTCGAGATGCAATTTCTGGCCGATGTTGAATTGATCTGCGAAGAGTGCAAAGGTACTCGATACAAGCCGCAAATTCTCGATGTGCGGTACCACGGCAAGAATATTCATGAGGTGCTGAATCTGACAGTTCATGAGGCACTGCACTTTTTTGCCAGTGCCCCCAAGATCACGGAGAAGCTGCGTGTGCTTGATGAAGTAGGGTTGGGATATCTGCGGCTGGGGCAATCCGCGAGCACGCTTTCCGGTGGGGAAGCGCAACGCATGAAGTTGGCGGCGCATTTGCAGCCGGCCAACCGCGAGATCGGGCGCGCTCGCGAACATGCGCGCCGCGCGCACATTTTATATATCTTCGACGAGCCTACGACCGGCTTGCACTTCGATGACATCAGTAAACTGCTTGCTGCTTTCCGCCGTCTAATCGAAGCAGGTGGTTCAATTCTGGTGATTGAGCATAATCTGGAGGTGATCAAGACCGCGGATTGGGTCATTGATTTGGGGCCTGAGGGAGGCGAGCGCGGCGGGTATCTTGTGGGGTCTGGAACTCCAGAGGTGATCGCCCAAATCCCGCAATCTTACACGGGACAGTTTCTGGCTCGAGTTTTGAATGGAAACGGGGCTTCGCGGAATGGGAGCAAGTAGCCGAGCCCAGATCGGACGCTTGTTAACGCTGGTATGCGTTGCTGGTATGCTGTGCAGGATGCTTGCGGGCCAGACGGTGCGGCATCGCCAGGTGGCCGAGCAAGACACCTCATTTCCGCTTGAGCTCACGCAAGCCGAAACTGCTATTCAGAGAAAAGATTACGCCGCAGCCCAGCCGCTGCTGAACAAGGTCGTTACGGCGAGCCCAACGAATTACCAAGCCTGGTTTGATTTGGGATTTGTATATAACGCACTGGGGAATGCTCCGGAGTCGATTTCGGCTTATCGTAAATCTGTCGCGATCAAGCCGGATGTTTTCGAATCGAATCTGAATTTGGGGCTGATGCTGGCAAAAACGGGTGACCCCGAGGCGGAGAAGTTTCTTCGCGCGGCTACTGGCTTGAAGCCGACAGCCAATGCCGATGAAGGTCATGCGCGAGCATGGTTGTCACTCGGCCACTTACTGGAAAGCAGCAAGCCTGAGCAGGCAATTGAGGCGTACAAGAACGCGGCTACACTTCGACCGAAGGACGTCGAACCGCATTTGTCGGCGGGGCTGTTGCTTGAGCAGCAGAATGACTTCGCTGATGCCGAGCAGGAGTACAAGCAAGCGCTGGAGATTGATCCTGCTTCCAGCGATGCATTGACTGGACTCGCCAATATTTATATGCGCGGCAACCGCTTTACCAACGCGACGGAGGTGCTTCGCAAACTGGTCGCCCTGCATCCCAATGATGCCGCTGCTCACATGCAATTGGGTCGGGTGCTTGCGGCTGGCGGGAACAATGACGCCGCTCTTACGGAACTGGAAACCGCAGCCAAATTGGAGCCGAGAGATGTCAATCTGCAGCGGGATTTGGCAGACCTCTACGGTAGCGCTGCAAAATACGATAAGGCGGAGATGGAATACCGCACGCTGCTTGCGACAAATCCGAACGACGCTCAAGCCCACCACGGGCTCGGGGTCGTGCTGTTGAAGGAAAAGAAATTCCCGTTGGCTCAGCAGGAGTTCTTGACCGCCATCCGGTTGAAGCCGGATTTTGGAGCGGCATATGGCGACCTTGCTGTCGCCGCCAACGAAAATAAAAATTACGAACTGGCGATCAAAGCTGCTGATGCGCGCGCGAAGTATCTCCCCGAGATTCCGGTCAGTTACTTCTTACGTGCCACGGCTTATGATCATTTGCGGGATTACAAGCAGGCGGCGGTAAATTACCACAAATTCCTGGAAGTGGCGCAGGGCGCATATCCGGATCAGGAGTGGCAGGCACGGCATCGCCTCATAGCCATTGAGCCGAAGAAATGAGGATGCGGAGCTTCTCGACAATCATTACGCTCATGGTAGTTGCCACAGTTGCGTGCGCGGCTGCCAAGGCGCAAACTTTACAAGAGCTGATCGCACGAGCCAACGCTGCGCCAGTAAAAGAACAGCCAGGCCTGTATATCGATATCGCCGAACGGCAGCTAAAATCGGCTGACGAACTGTATACCGAAGGAAAGATAGACGATGCTCGCGCCGCCATCGCCGACGTGGTTACCTATTCCCAAAAGGCGCATGATGCCGCACTGCAGTCCAGCAAGAGGATAAAGCAGACAGAGATGGCATCGCGCAAAATGTCGCGTCGGCTGCGGGATCTCAAGCGCACACTGAACTTCGATGATCAGGCGCCGGTTCAAGCAGCTGCCGACCGCCTGGAGAGCCTGGCACAGGACCTGCTGGCTCACATGTTTGGAAAAGAAAAATGAAATCTGAGCTGCTTCGTTTGCTGTCTTATGCTCTAGGTCTAACGATTCTGTTGCCCATGGCGGAAGCCCAGACACGGCGCGAACCTCTCAATCCGGTAGAAATCGACAAATTGCGCGATGCCGCCCAGGAACCGGAAGCGCGCCTGAAGCTATACGTCGAGTTTGCCCGAGCGCGCCTAACGGCATTGGAACAAGTGCGCTCCGATACCAAGGCCGCGGACCAAGCCCAGCAAACGCACGACAAGCTGCAGAACTTTCTTGACGTGTATGACGAACTGAACGACAACATTGATACGTTTGTGGATCGCAAGGCAGATTTGCGCAAACCGCTGAAGCTGGTGATTGAGGCCGATACGGAATTTCAGGCAAGGCTGCGGGCCATTAAGAGCGCGGTGAGCACAAACCCGGCCGACGCGCAGAAATACCAATTTCTATTGGATAGTGCGGTGGACGCCGTAGATGGCGGCGCTCAGGATCATCGGCGTTTGCTCACCGAAGAGGAAGAAACGTTCAAGCACAAGAAGAAAGCGTCATTAAGCCGAAACGCAGATGCAAGCTGATCGATGATAGACATTCACTGTCATGTGCTGCCTGAAGTCGATGATGGTCCCAAGTCCTGGGAACTCTCCGAACAAATGTGCCAGATGTCAAAAGCGGATGGCATCGAGCACATTGTCGCCACTCCGCACGCCAACCATCGGTATCCGTATGATCGCGCGAAGCTGAGCGGAATTGTGGAATCCCTGCAGGGACGTGTGGGTGATCTTCCACGCCTCAGTTTAGGTTGTGACTTCCATCTCTCGTACGAAAACATAACCGATGCCTTAGCCCACCCTGATCGATATGTGATCGGGAGCAGCCGGTACTTGCTGGTTGAGCTGAGCAACTACAGCGTTCCGCCGCAGATTTC
>JAFAGX010000575.1 GCA_019237515.1 Acidobacteriaceae bacterium | reverse complement strand
GATTGCCGCCCGAAGTGGGCGCCATGACTGTCAATAAAGTTTGCGGGTCGGGGCTGAAGGCAGTCGCACTTGCAGCGCAAGCGATTCAAACGGAGAACAGCAGTATCGTGGTCGCGGGCGGAATGGAATCGATGACCAATTCGCCTTATCTGCTTCCGCAGGCGCGCAAAGGATATCGTCTGGGAAACGCACAGATCGTCGACTCCATGGTGCACGATGGGCTCTGGGACATTTACAACGACTATCACATGGGAATCACGGGCGAGAATGTTGCCGAAAAGTACGGCATCACGCGGGCAGAGCAAGATGAGTTCGCGGTGAACTCGCACCGCAAAGCGGTAGCCGCGATTAAGGAATGCAGGTTCAAGGCGCAGATTGTGCCAGTCGAATTAGCGCCGAAGAAGAAAGGCGGCGAGCCGGTGATTTTCGATAAAGACGAATCACCGCGCGAAGACACGACGATTGAAGTGCTCCGCTCCTTGAAACCTGCTTTTAAGAAAGATGGCACGGTGACGGCTGGTAATGCGCCGGGAGTGAATGATGGCGCGGCAGCGGTTGTGGTCACAAGCGCAACGCGTGCCAAAGAACTTGGGGCGAAGCCGATGGTGCGGATCGTGGCGCAAGCCACCAGCGGCATCGATCCCAAATGGGTGATGATGGCGCCCGTCGGTGCGGTGAGAAAGATTTGGGAAAAGACGGGCTGGAAAAATGAAGATGTTGATTTGTATGAGTTAAACGAGGCGTTCTCCGTACAAGCCCTGGGAGTCATGCGCGAACTCGGTCTCGATCCCAACAAAGTGAATGTCAACGGTGGCGCCGTTGCAATTGGTCATCCCATCGGCGCCAGCGGCGCGCGTGTTTTGGTGACTCTGATTTACGAGATGATCCGTCGCGATGTTCATCGCGGGGTTGCAGCACTTTGCCTTGGCGGAGGAAATGCGGTTGCGATGGCAGTGGAGCGATAGTTCGCTCGTGTGGGGAAGTGACTTCTACGGCCTCGGTGTCGCAAACACCCGGCTCAACGTCTCAGGAGCTAAGAGTTTCTCCAGAGAATCCGTTCCGAATTTCGGTTTCAAGTCATAAACCGAGAATTCCCGCCAGCGGAACGGATTCAGTTCATAAACGTAGACATACTCGTCGTCTTCCCATTGACCGCCGTCCTCAGCCTCTGCGCTCGAGAGAAAACCCCGGGGGCTGAACTCAACCCGAAATGCAAGTGAATTAGTTGCATCGCTGACTTTTATTGGGGGCGTCACTATACTCTCGAATTCCTTCGGGTCGCACGCCCAATTGTCTTTTCCGCAGCGATCTTGATCGAACACTTTCCTTATCCGTGCAATGAACATATTGCGCAGCGGGTCCTCTCTTTGTGGGTATAGCAGACGCGAGTCGTGAACGACCGGATCATAAATGTACAGCTTCTCCGGATGAGTCGGTGCAAAATGAACCATGTTTCCGGTGTAAATGACTCTCCCAGATTCGAAGAAAGCATCAGTCCACCCGCCGAGTGTGTGGCTGACTGTAAGGTCTCGATTGAGAATTAGCGTGCAACTTGCCGACGGAGTCAAATGCAGATTGAGGTAGTAGTTCCCGTTGTGACGCTCGATGGCAGAAACCGATCCCAAGCAATCACTCTCAATGTCGTGGCCCTCCAGCGCCTTCACCTTCACCCCGCTGAGCGCCACATGCGACCACTCGTTTGTTTGCTTGTCGAAGCGAGTAATCAGCAGAGGAGTCTTCAACGCATTCCGCTCCGCCGGGTCGAGAAGGTAGTAGCCGACGACGAACTCTTTGTCGTCGTTTAGGGTAGCGTAACTGGTAATCTCGGAATGCAAGTCAGGAATGGTAATCGGTAGCGGAGGGATATTCTCGCCCAGCAGCACATCGGCGAGCGTCAGTTCTTGCTGGGCACCCGAGTGCGTTAGAAACAAGCCGAAACAGAAACAAGCTACGAGATAAACTCGCATGCAGTACCGAAGCTTAGCACAGGCTCGCCCGATGGCACTGATTCACAGCCAAATGCCCGTTTGAGTTCACTCATCACGCCTCTTCTGTGAGCACCCTCACCAACTCCAACCTGCCCAAATCATTATTGTGAACCGGGGGACACTCTGCTTTATAAGACCCTCAGTGCCGCGGTCTTTGGCATCGATGCCAACATCATCGAGGTGGAGGTCGATGTCTCCGGCATCAAGACGCTGGAAGATCACTTCCACACTGTGGGCTTGCCAGATGCTGCTGTGCGCGAGAGCCGCGACCGCGTCCGCGCCGCGTTGAAGAACTGCGGATACGATATCCCTCCTACACATATAACTATCAACCTGGCTCCGGCCGACATCCGCAAGGAGGGTTCTGGCTTCGATCTACCGATGGCACTCGGAATCCTCGGCGCTTACGGTGGGCTGAATAAGAAAGAAGTCCCTGACTGTATTTTCGTGGGGGAACTATCGCTCGACGGTGGCATTCGTGGAGTTCGCGGCGCGCTGCCCATCGCAATCGAGGCCCGTGGCCGGAAGATTTCCCGCGTGGTAGTTCCCGAGTTGAATGCGAAAGAAGCGGCCATGGTCGGCGGGGTGGATGTATATCCGGTCAAGTCGTTGCTGGATGTGATTCGATTCGTGAACACAGGCAACGGCATTGTGCCATTCAAAGTTGATGGCGAGATGCTGCTAAGCGAGGCATCTCACTTCCTTGTGGATTTCAAAGATGTGCGGGGCCAGCAGACCGCCAAGCGGGCACTCGAGGTCGCCTGCGCCGGCGGCCACAACATCCTGATGATTGGTCCTCCGGGATCAGGCAAGACCATGCTGGCCAAACGCATGCCCACGATTCTGCCGCCGCTAATCTTTGAAGAAGCCCTGGAGACAACGAAAATCCATAGCGTGGCTGGTGTGCTTGATCCGGGAGTCGGCCTGGTCGGCACGCGCCCGTTCCGGTCCCCGCATCACACGATCTCGGATGCCGGATTGATTGGAGGCGGTGCGGTCCCGCGACCCGGGGAAGTTTCCCTTGCACATAACGGCGTGCTATTCCTGGATGAATTGCCAGAATTCCCGAGAAACTTGCTGGAGGTCATGCGCCAGCCACTGGAATACAGAACGGTCTGTATTGCGCGAGCTGCGATGTCGCT
>JAFAGX010000518.1 GCA_019237515.1 Acidobacteriaceae bacterium | reverse complement strand
ATAAGGCGCAACTCGATCTCTTTCACAAGCACATCCTCGACCAGATGCTGCGCGAAAAGCAGGAAAAACGGGAATTTTCATTGCGTTTGTGGAGCGCGGGCTGCTCCACCGGACAGGAGCCGTACACCATGGCGATGCTCGTGGCCGACGCTCTCTCTTACCATTGCCTGCGAAATCCTTCGGGTCATGAATCGGCAATTCCCAAGCCGCTGGTGCCTCCTCCGTGGAGAGTTGAAATCCTGGCCAGCGACATCAGCTACAGCGTCCTGCGTGCTGCACAAGAAGGAACTTACAGCGAGAGCCAAATGGCTTCGGTGGATTACACCTATCGTCTTCGCCATTTCGATAAGGTTGGCGAGCGATACGCGGTAAAGAAGGCGTTAAAAGAACTCATTCATTTTGATTTTCACAATCTCAAAACCGAATACCTGCCGCAGCGCAACGACGTGATTTTCTGCCGCAACGTGATGATGTACTTCGATGAGGCGGAGCAACGCCGCTTGATTGAGAAATTCTCGCGCTGCCTGAATCCAGGCGGATTTCTGCTCGTGGGACATGCAGAGACCTTGCTGGGACTGACTGACAAGTTCACGATGATTTATCGCGACACGGGAACGGCGTATCAGCAGATTGAGGTGAAACCGTGAGTCAGTTCTCAGATGAACGCGGCAGCGAGTTGCGCGAGTTGTTCTTCGAAACCGCACAGGAACTGCTGCAATCACTGAACGAAGAAGCGCTCAAGCTCGAACAGCAGCCGGGCGATGGCGAAACTGTACGCACCATTCGCCGCATCGTCCATACTTTGAAGGGCGATTCGGCTGCCGCTGGCTTCCCGGAACTCAGCGAGCTTGCCCATAAGTTGGAAGACGCGCTGGCACTGGAATCAGCCAGTGCGCACGACTCGCTGACGGAGATCGTATTCAGCACGGCAGATATCTTTGCTGCCATGCTGACCGCTTATCGCAATCAGTCTGAGTTGCCTTCCACGTCGGCATTGCGAAAAAAAATTGCCGCCTTGGCGCGAGATCCAAATGCAAAGAAATCGCGCTCCAGAAAGGCCAAGGCTCCTGCAGTGGCGCCGGTTGTGTGGAGCGAATACGAAAAGCTCGCAATGCAGGAAGCGGCGCAGCAAGGCAAGCACATTTATTGCATCCAGGCGCAAATTGATCCGCATTGCGCCATGCCCATTGCGGCCCGGCAACTTCTAATTAAAGCACTCAACGAACTAGGGTCGGTTCTCGGTTCGCGGCCGGAGCCCGGATCCACCGAGAACACGCCAGTATTTCAGATCCTTGTGGCGAGCAACAAGTCCGACCAGGAAGTCGTTGGGAAATGCCGAATTCCCACGGTCATCGCCGAAGTCAAGGTCGACACCGTCGAAATCCAAGCGAAGCCAGCAGCCCCCGAGGCAACTGAGTCGCTGCTTGGGCCGGAGGCCATCAATGTAGATGAGCAACATCCAACAGCAGCGACATTGTCCGAATCCGCCAAGACGTCGGGACCAGAGGTTGCGAACACTCCGAAGACATCTGCATCCTCGGAAAACATTCTGCGTGTGGACGCGGAACGCATCGACGCGGTCCTGAACCTGGTGGGGGAGCTAATCATTGGCAAATCCATGCTGCAGCAGGCGATCAACGAGTTCGCCCGGCATTATCCAAAGGATCCGACTCGGAACCGTTTCGCGGATGCGATGGCCTTTCAGTCGCGAGTCTTGAACGATCTTCAGCGTTCAGTGATGAAAGTTCGCATGGTGCCCGTTGAACAACTCTTTCGCAGGTTCCCGAGAATTGTTCGCGATGTTGCGAAACACTGCGGAAAGGATGTGCAGTTGGTTTTGCGCGGCCAGGACACCGATCTCGACAAGGGTCTTCTGGATGCGATTGCCGAGCCTCTTACACATTTGGTGCGGAATGCTGTCGATCACGGTATCGAAACTCCGGAGCAGCGCCAGCGGGCCGGGAAGCCCGCTCAAGGAACCATTTTTCTTGATGCCTACCATCAGGCTAATCATGTAATCGTGGAAGTCAGCGATGATGGCGGCGGCATCGATGCGCAGAAAGTAAAAGCAAAAGCGATTGAGCGCAGTATCTTGACGGCCGAGAAGGCCGCTCGCCTCAGCGAAACTGAAATTTTGCAATTCATTTTCCAGCCCGGGTTCAGCACAGCGGAAAAGATTACAGCGGTCTCCGGGCGCGGGGTTGGCCTGGACGTCGTGCAGACGGTATTGCAGCGCCTGAAGGGGAGTGTGCAGGTCGAAACCCGCGTCGGGCAAGGCACCAGGTTTCGCCTGCAGTTGCCCCTGACCCTCGCCATCATCAAAGCGCTGCTTTTCCGGGTGGAGCAGCGGCTTTATGCAATTCCCTTGAGCGCGGTCGGAGAAATCGCACGCGCCCACGAATCGGACCTGCACCTCGTCGATGGCTGTGAAATGTTGCAACGTCGAAACCAGGTTCTACCCGTAATCCGATTGGGCAGTCTGCCAAAAACCTCCGCTGCTGCACGCGACGAAAAAATCTTCGTGCTCGTCATCAATATGGGAGAACGCAAGTTCGGCCTTCTGGTCAACGCCCTCGAAGGCGAGGAGGAGTTGGTGATCAAGGCGTTGGATGACCAGACGGTCGAAACCGATCTGGTCAGCGGTGCTTCGATCCTGGGCGATGGCCGGGTGGTGTTGATTCTGAATTTGGCCGCGTTGATTGAAGGCTTTACGAAATTGCGCCAGGACCCGGAGATCAGACCGGTATTTGGGCTTCTACTCTCTCGTGCTGAACGAGGTCGTAGTTTATCTGAAGTACGGGAGGCCCAGTCATGACCGAACCCGTACGCGTGCTCGTGGTCGACGATTCCGCCCTCATGCGCAAGCTGATCCCGCAAATTCTCGCCACCGACAACAGCATTCAGGTTGTTGGGACCGCCATGGACGGAAACTTCGGCCTGAAGAAAATCGAGGAACTGAGGCCGCAAGTGGTAACACTCGACCTGGAAATGCCGGGCATGAGTGGCCTCGACATGCTTAAGGAAATCATGCGTCACCATCGCGTGCCGGTGATCGTTGTAAGTTCGCACAGCACACAGGGAGCGGCGGTCACGCTGAAGGCGCTCTCCATCGGAGCTTTCGATTTTGTGGCCAAGCCGGCCGATGTGTCCGCACGCATGCCGGAGATCGCGAATGAACTGATCACCAAGATCAAAGCTGCAGCCCAGAGCCGAGGACTCAATATTGCCGCACCCATGTCTGCAGGCCCCCCAACTTTAGACAAGATGGCCCCCACGAGCGGGCAGCGTCCCACGCGAGTGGTTGCGATTGGCATCTCGACGGGTGGCCCCCAGGCCTTGCAATACGTGCTGCCCCAGTTGCCCAAGGAGTTTCCGGGAACCATCCTCATCGTGCAGCACATGCCCGAGGGCTTCACCGAGATGTTTTCGCGGCGCCTGGACGAAATCTGCGCCATTCGCGTAAAAGAAGCGCAGTCCGGCGACCTGTTGTTACCCGGCCGTGCTCTCGTGTGCCCTGGCAGCCGCCACATGAAGGCCAAGCGTCTTCCATTGGGAGACGTTGCAGTTCTGAGTGATGAACCGCGCGTGAATGGGCACCGCCCCTCCGTAGAGGTGCTTTTCAAGAGTGTCGCAGAAGAATTCGGAAACAAAGCCATCGCTCTTCTCATGACGGGTATGGGCGAGGATGGCGCGGAGGGCATGAACCAGGTGAAAGCGGCGGGAGGCATGACGATCGCGCAGAGCGAGGACTCCTGCGTAGTGTATGGCATGCCAAAGGCTGCAATCGAACGAGGATATGCCGTGCGGGTGGTGGGCTTGGAGGCGATTGCCAACACCTTACTCGCGCAGTGCACGCAGGATCGCAAGGGGGCCGGGGCCGACGGCAAAGCCGCCCGCGCTGGCAACAACTAGTTTTGTGATTGTCGTACAACGTCAGGAATTCGCGTTAGGAGGTAGTTATGGAGCAGTTTGCGCCAATGAAACGCAGTAAAGACGGACAGGCCGTCCGCTATTTAGTCGTGGACGACTCGGTCTTTGCCCGCAAGAACCTGGCTCGCATGATTGAAAGCTTCGGCGGGCAACTTGCCGGCGAAGCCGGCGACGGCGTGAGTGCCATCGCCGAATACGACCGCACCAAGCCCGACATCGTGCTCATGGACATCACCATGCCGCAGATGGAAGGGATTGAGGCGGCGGAAAAAATCGTGCAGAAGCATCCCGACGCTCGCGTCGTCATGGTTTCTTCCGTCGGCTATCAGGAAAACATCGTGGCCGCGCTGCAACGCGGTGCGCGCCATTTTGTACAGAAACCCGTGAAGCCTGAGGTCCTGTACGAAGTCATCAAGTACGTGATGGGCGAGGATATCAGCGTGGCCAATGCCGCGGGCGCGGGAGCCTAATATGAAAATGGAGTTGATTCAGCCGTTCATTAACGCGGCCGATGCCGTGCTGGCTCAAAACCTGCACTGCTCAACTTCGATTGGCAACCTGACCATGGAGCAGGAAGCCTATCGGCGCAAGGGCGTGGCGGCGCTGGTGTGGATCACCGGCGACATCGAAGGCAGAATCATCTTCGATCTCGATACGGAGACGGCTGTGCGCGTCGCTAGCAAGTTTGCAGGTACCGAACTACCCGAATCCGACGACCTTGTGAAGGAAACCGTATTCGAACTCGCCAACCAGGTCATCGGCAATGCGGTCACGTCGTTGAATGATCAGGGTTTCCATTTCCGCGTTCATCCCCCCGCGCTTCATACCTCCGAGCACGGTCCCAAGAACACGGAAGATACCGAGGCCCTGGTGATCTGCTTTGAAACCTGTAGCGGCAACGTGTTTATGAATATTACGATGCGCTACAACCCAGCTCGCCAATCCGCCGCGGCAGGAAACTAGAGACATTGCCCGTCCTCCGATCCGGCTGCTGGCAGCCGCGCTATCCACTTCCCCTTCACATCTCCTCCAAACGGCTTGTCTCGGATAACCGCGGCTAGTCCGAAAGCTGGCACAGTATGCTATACATTCAATTCCGTGCACTAAGTATGTGCCGGGCAAAGCCCGCAAGTGTGCGGTTTCCTTCATTACAGCGGAGATTTCGGGGGTGAAGCATGAAAACTGTTATAGGGCTGGCATTGGGACTACTGATCGGAATCGTTTGCAGATGGTTTGATGTTCCAGTCCCGAGTCCACCAAAACTCATTGGCGCATTGCTAGTAGTTTCGATGACTATGGGCTATATCGCCGCAGACAAGCTGCTCGCCGCGAGATCCAAACGCGAGACTAAAGCGTCGGCCACGCTGACTTACAGCGCAAAGAGTTCCGAAAAGCGGTAACTGCCGCATAGTCGTGGATAAATCATTATGGCCCGGCGACGACCAAAACCGGATTCTGCAAGGGTTGCTGAGTGGTGGGAGGGCTGAAGGGTCCACCAAACGGGGCAGGGATTTCCAGCAACAACGTGTCGTTGGAAGTTTGGATCACATCTGTATTGCGGGCGTCGCAATTCCCCACGTAAACCCGCGAATTGTCGGCCGCCGCCGCGATCGACAATTCAGACCATGTCTGAGTGGCACAAACCAGCGGAACTGAGGTCAGCGGGATTGTGGCTTTCACAGTAAGGTCCGCCGCATTCAGCACGGTCACTCGCGATGTAACATTGGCTCCGCTGACAATTGCGCTGGCTACATAAGCTCTCGTGCCATTCGGTACGACCGTTACCGAAACGGGGCTAGGGACGGAAACGGGGCTTGAGATCGCCGGAAGACTATCGTTTGAGGCGTCGATCGCAACAACCGTGTTGGCCACCGGGTTGGTTACATAAAGACGGTTCAACGTGGGATCGTACACCATGAAATCAGCTCCGATGCCAACCGACGCCGTACCTGCTACCGTATCGAAGTCTGTATCAATGGCTGAGACGAAGCCGCTGCCCTTGTCCAGCACGTAAACTCTTTGGCTGTCGGAGCGGGCTACCACCCAGGTCGGCGAAACCCACGGAGCAGCGGCGCTCGCTACTACTGGCTGATTCACCGTCTTGTCCACCGTGTTAATACTGACTACTGAGCCATTAGCAGCGGCGGTCGCGCCGTTCGCAACGTAAAGCTTCTGTGCGTTTGGCATCTCCGCCATCGCAACGGGAGTTCCCCCGATCGGAATCGTATTCGTAATGACGTTGTTAACGGTAGAAATCGCCGAAATAGTTCCCATGCCAGAGTTGGACACGTAAACCGTTGCTGTTTCGCTGGAAGCAACAAAGGTCGGAACTGACCCCGCAGGCAAGCTGATCGTGTTCACTGGAGTCGCACTGCTGGGCGAAAACGTCGAAACCGAATCGTCTGCGCTGTTAGCAACGAAGACTCTCGTGCCGTTGGCGACCAGCGCCGCATAGGAAGGCTTTATCCCGACTGTCGACTGCGAAGTTGCGCTATCACCCGAGACATCGATCGTGGTGCTTGCACCCGGATTGTTGTTCCCGTTGTCCGTCAGCACCACGACCACATGGGAAAACGCGGGGTTCGGCGACGGCGGTGTGATAGGAAAAGCCACTGGGCGGTAGTATTCCCCGCAAGCACTGCAGAGGAGAAGCAGGGCAAAAATCAGG
>JAFAGX010000391.1 GCA_019237515.1 Acidobacteriaceae bacterium | reverse complement strand
CAGCGGAACTCGGTGTCTCTGGTGCAATTCAAAGAATGGGAGAACTGTATCGTGATGGTCAAGGTGTAACCGCTGATCCAACAACCGCCTACATGTGGTTTACCATTGGCGCCAAAATGGGCACTCCCGAGAGTGAGAACGCGCTCGAAACCATGAAACCGAAATGCACCCAAGCGCAGCGGCAGATGGCGGAATCGCGAGCCAACACGTGGATCGCTGGACACGCCAGAGCGATGGAGCAAAAACCCGGGCATTTCGATTATCAGGATTGGACATTGGTCGAGCGCGGACCACTTCCTTCACGGGCGCCATCCACGCCAGATGAGCGTGCTTACGCGATCCTGCTCACACACAACATCGAGAAAGACCCCCTTTCCCTCGACGCGTCCGCCGCCCGTGCCTGGCTTGATAAGTGGTGGGAGGAGGTCCCCGACATCCTTGTCCGGCCCTGTAACCTCATCGATGCTCCTGACCATGAATCTTATGAATACGGGGTGGACTTGTACAACCAGGTTACCTACTCGGAGGGCGTGTTCATCTTAGAGAATCCGGCGAAAACGACCGACTGGAATGCGGCATTTCTGGCCGGCATGAACGGAGCCTTGCGAGCGTACGAATCGATTCTGAAGCAGAAACCGAATGCCAGGTCCACATTCTTAGACAACCTCCTGCAGCAACGGGCTAGTGGCAGCTTGGCGGAAACCACAGCCAGACTGGTCAAGGAACGCTGCAAATGATTGATCGCGCTCCTCACTCTGCGGGCGTGCCCTCAAATAGCGCGTATAACTGATTTCCAATCACGCGATACACAACATAAGCTGTCCCTTCGTCATACTCCTTGCGGAAGAGCAACTCGGCGCGCCCGTCGCCATCCACATCCACCGCGTCGATCAGTTCGAACTTCGGCTCAACGTCGAGATGGCGGTGATCCGTGACATTGGAGAAAACTTTATGGATGTCGCCATTAATGTCTTGCCTTGCTACCAGAGTCACGAAATATTGCAAATCCACTAAAGCGCTTTCGGTGGCCCGATCAGGCATGTGGGCGCTGGCCGTCAGCACCATTGTTGGTTCGTTGCTGCTGGAGAGATCGAAAATCCGAAACTGCACATCCTCGAAATTAGGCTGTGCCGGTTTTTGCGCCCCGGCTCTGCCAGCACGCGCTGTTCCTGGAGAAGCTATTAATTCCGACGACAGCTGCTTTGCTCGCGCCCGAACTTCATCAGACGCCAATTCCAGCATCTTGTTGCGAAGGACAGCCTCATCGGCCGCTTTGACGTCGTACACATATGTATGCGGCTCCGGACCATTCGCATCCGAGATTGCGGGGATAAGCTGTGCTTGAATTTTACCGCTGGCCGAGATTGCGGTCGCATGGGTTTGTGATTTCGGCGTTGCGCCAGACCCATGAGCTGTGGGAGTGGTACTAGGTATGCTCGCTTCAATGGGGGCAGGTGTGGACTTCCCATGCTTCAGGATGGGCCGGTTGGGATCCTGTTCGTTCGCTGGCTGCGGGCTTGCCTCGGGGTTGGATGTGGGTGCAGCTTGCGATGGGGCGGCTTGTGAGGAAGTTCTATGATCCGCAGTTTGGCTTTGGGTAGATGCCGGTGGAACCGGAGCTGTGGAGGCTGGAGCCGTCCCTTCCGCCGTCGATTGCTTCTCTGGAGCTGCTTCCGGCGGCTTCGGCTTCGTGGACCCTGAATGCCGCAGAACCGGCGGCCCTGAATCATCCTCCAATCCGCGCGGTATCGATGGCCCAGCTTTCTTGCTGGATTTTGCCGCGAGTTCCTCGCTGGTTTGCCACGATCCTCCCCCAATCCACTCATTTGTCTTCTGGTTTTGCAACGCCTCGGTGACGATGAACAAACCTTGCGAGACGCCGGTGCGGAAAGCTTCATATTCGGTCTCGGCCCAGAGCGCCATGGGCACCGGTGATGCTTTGTACGCGTCCGCATCGTAATATTGTCCATCGACGAGGATCACGATCGGAATCAGCCTCGCTTTGCCTTTTGACCCCACCTCCAGCAATCCGACTGCACGCGGCCCTTTGCTTACTTTTCCCTTGGAGATCTGCCCCAAGATAGCTTGCCAGGCAGCGAAGACAAACCCCAGGATGACGAGGGCCGACACGCTGCGGTATAAATTGGTGCGGGAGGAAAACGTCCTCATGAATATTAATGATAAAGCGCCTGAGTTTTCTTTGCCTGATCAGAATGGCGAAAAGATCTCTCTGAAAGACTTTCACGGGAAGACGGTGGTGCTCTTCTTCTTTCCTAAAGCCGACACCCCCGGTTGAACCATAGAAGCGTGCGGGTTCCGCGACGCATACAAAAAAATGCAAAAGGCTGGCGCGGTGGTCCTCGGCATCTCGGCTGACGCGCCTCAGAGTCAAAAGAAATTCGAAACCAAGTACGATTTGCCGTACACGCTTTTGAGCGACGCCGACAAGAAGATCTGCGACGCCTACGGCGTGATCAAAGACAAGAATATGTACGGCCGGATGGTGAAGGGAATTGCCCGTACTACGTTCGTCATCGGGCCTGACGGAAAAATTCAACACATTTTCAACAACGTCAAGGCTGAAGGCCACGCTGAGCAGGTGCTGGAGTACCTGAAAAACGCGGCATAGTCATCGAATTGAAAGTTAGGCCCGCGTACAAGACTTCGACTGTACGCGAGCCTTTTTCGGTAAGCTTTCGGCCTACATCAACGAGTACTTCCCCCGCTCAATCATCTTCTGCGCGATCTGTTGCCGCAGGGCAATTGAATTGAATGGTTCATACTTGGCCAAGCGCCGCAGGATCGCTAGTTGCGTTCGCAACATATCGCCTTCGGCGACAGCAGCTATGATTTTCCGCGCCGCGGCTTCGACTTTCTCCATCGCTTGCGACAGATAGACGCGAGTCATCGCGATAGGCAGAGCAGCCGCCGATTCGCCCTGCAGTTCCACGATTTTCTGCGCCCGCAGAACGGCTGATTCCATGGCGTATGTTTCCATGACCATGTCAGCGATCGCTCCCATGATCTCCTGCTGGTCCTCAATGGCCTGCATGTATTTTTGCGTTGCGGACCCAGCAGCGAACAACCCGAGCTTCTTGGCCTGTGCCACCAGCTTTCTCTCTTCCGCGAGCGCACCTTCGACCTCTTCGCCGACCGACGGACCGGACAGAACCTCGTCCATCAGCTTCTTGATGGCCGGCATCAGCGGCAATTGGCCCGACATAGCCCGCTTCAGCAGAAAACCGGTGATAATCAGACGGTTGATTTCATTCGTGCCTTCGAAAATGCGATTTATCCGGGCATCGCGATAAGCCCGCTCGGCCGGATACTCCTCGACGAATCCATACCCGCCGTAAATCTGAACGGTTTCGTCGACGACATAGTCGATCATCTCCGAGCCCCAAACCTTGATGATGGAGCACTCGACCGCATATTCCTCGATCGCTTTGCGAACATTTTTGATCGCCTCCGCTCCCGATTTGTCCACCTCGGCGAGCGCCACGTCCATCATTCCAACTGTGCGATAGACGAGCGATTCGCCGACGTAAATCAGGACTGCCATATTGGCGATCTTCTCCCGTACGAGACCGAAATCTGCGATGACTTTCTTGAAAGCCTTGCGTTGTTTGGCGTAAGCGACCGCGTTCTCGATCGCGACTCGGGCACCGCCCACGCACATGGCTCCAAGTTTGAAGCGCCCCACGTTGAGAATGTTGAATGCAATGACGTGGCCTTTGCCGATCTCGCCAAGCAGGTTTTCGACAGGAACCTTGCAATCATTCAGAATGATGGGACAGGTCGATGATCCGCGGATACCCATTTTGTGCTCTTCCGCGCCCACCGAAAATCCAGGAAAATTCTTCTCTACCAGGAACGCAGTGAATTTTTCTCCACCAACTTTGGCGAAAACCGTGAACAGGTCGGCGAAGCCGGCGTTGGTAATCCACATCTTCTCGCCATTAAGGATATAGTGCTTGCCATCTTTCGAGAGTTCAGCGCGAGCTCGACAGTTGAGCGCATCGGAACCTGAAGAGGCTTCCGAGAGCGCATAAGCTCCCACAATCTCTCCACTAGCCAATCGCGGCAGATATTTTTTCTTCTGTTCTTCCGTCCCGAAATAAACGATTGGCAGCGTACCGATTCCGGTATGCCCACCCCAACTGGTGGCGAATCCTGCATACTTTGCAATGTGATCAGCAATGATTGCGGCGGTAACCTTGTCCATCTCGAGCCCACCGTAAGCTTCGGGAATCTCGACCGAGCTCAGCCCCAGGTCGCCGGCTTTCTTTAACAAAGCGCGAGTGACAGAGAAATCTTTGTGCTCAATTTTTTCGACATTGGGAAGAACTTCATTGACTGCGAACTCTTCCGTAGTTTGGCCGATGAGTTGGTGCTGTTCGGTGAAATCTTCTGGAGTAAAAATTTCCTCAGGGCGGCGCTCTTCCAGCAGGAAACTGCCGCCGGAGACTTTGGTTTTAGGAATTGCGGAGACGGTTGCCATCACGTACCTCCCTCAATGAAGACACTGAATCAGATTGAAGAACGGACAGAGATAATTCTAATGCTAGCTACACTTCAATGACAGGTTCTGGAATTGCGAGATTCGACCATTTTTCTGGCCTGAATTTGCGATCACGATGCCTGTTAGTTCAGGTTTTCGAAGATTCCAGCCGCGCCCATACCTCCGCCGACGCACATCGTGACCAATCCATAACGCCCGTTCCGTCGTTTGAGTTCGCGAATGATCGTGGCCGTGAGTTTCGCTCCCGTGCAGCCTAAGGGATGTCCCAATGCGATGGCCCCGCCGTTGGGATTAACCCGCTCCGGATCGAGGTCCGCTTCCTTGATCACCGCCAGCGATTGCGCCGCAAAAGCCTCATTCAACTCGATCACATCAATTTCCGAGAGCCGCAGCCCAGCCATCTTCAGCGCCTTCGGAATGGCAAATACCGGCCCAAGTCCCATCTCTTCAGGTTTGTATCCAGCGGTTGCGAATGACACATATCGTGCCAGCGGTTTGACGCCGAGTGCCTTTGCGCGTTCCGCGGACATGACGATAGCTGCCGCTGCGCCATCGGACATCTGCGAGGAATTTCCGGCAGTGACCGTTCCTTTAACGTGGAACGCTGGTTTAAGGGAAGACAGGGCTTCCAGCGACGTATCAGCACGTGGCCCTTCATCGATTTTGAATGTGATTTCATGCCGCTTCGGCTTGGACCCGTTAGGACTAGTGAAGCTGACCGATACCGGCACGATCTCTTCCTCGAACTTTCCGGCCTGTATTGCCGCGACCGCATTTTTGTGGCTGCGCAACGAAAATTCGTCCGCCTGTTCGCGGCTGATGCCGAATCGCTGCGCAAGTCGCTCGGCGGTCAGCCCCATTGACAGATATGCGTCCGGATAGTGATCGACCAGCCATGGATTTGGAGAGATTTTGTTACCACCCATGGGAATCATGGACATCGATTCGGTGCCACCGGCAAGAATTGCGTCCGCCCCTCCAGCCATAATGCGCTCCGCACTGAGCGCGATCGCCTGCAATCCTGAAGAGCAGAACCTGTTAATGGTCAGCGCCGAGACTTCGACCGGCAAACCAGCACGGAGCGAGGCAATCCGCGCGACATTCATGCCCTGCTCGGCCTCAGGCATAGCACAACCAATAATCACGTCTTCGATCTCTTTCGGATCGAGTTGAGGCACGCGTTCGAGCGCGCCCTTGATGGCGACCGCAGCTAATTCATCCGGACGTGTCGCCCGCAGCGTGCCTTTAAATGCCCGGCCCACCGGGGTTCGAACTGACGAAACAATCACAACTTCACGCATAGATTTGTTCCTAACGGCGAATTGTCCGATCAAAACTCAATAACCAACATAGAAATGCTTGCCACTTAATTCCTTAATGTCTTTCCCGTCTTCAGCGTGTACTGAATTCGCTCCTGCGTCTTCTTCTCCCCGCAAAGCGATTTGAAGGCTTCCCGTTCCAGATCCAGAATGTATTGCTCGCTCACCGGAGTTCCCGGCGAGACGTTCCCTCCACACAGAACTTCCGCGACTTTATTTCCGATCTTTACTTCGTACTCCGTGATGTAGCCGCCCTGATGCATCAGGTGAACCCCGAGTTTCAGCATCGCGAGGATGTTTTCTCCAGGAGCAGGGATATCGGTTCGCGGCTGCGGAGGTTCGTACTCTTCGCGCATCATCTCAAGCGCGCGTTCCTTGGCATCGCTGAGCACGCGGTCGCGGTTCATGGAAATGCGATCGGAATCCCGCAAAAATCCGAGCGCCCGTGCCTCATGCGCCGAAGTCGCGACTTTCGCGGTTGCGACAGTCTCAAATGCCTTCTTCATCGCTTCCATGATCTCTACCGACTCGCCGCGGCCGCCGGGACGGACCGATTCCGCACGATCAATGGCGCGCAGCAGCATCTCTTTGCATCCGCCACCCCCCGGCAGCAGGCCAACACCGACTTCAACCAGCCCTGTGTACAACTCCGCATGCGGCTGCAACGCAGGCGCGTGCAGCGAAATCTCGGTGCCTCCGCCGAGCGTCAGGCCGAATGGCGCGACTACCACGGGTTTCGGCGAGAATTTGATCGCCTGCGTCATGCCCTGAAACTGGCGAATCGCGAGGTCGACGTCGTCCCATTCTTGTTCCTGAACGGACATCAGCAGAAGCATCAGATTCGCGCCCACGGAAAAATTCGTTGCGTCATTCGTGATCACAAATGCGTCGAAGTTATCCCCGGCACCGCCCGGCTTCAGACTCTGAGAAATCAGCTGAATGATGTCCGCGCCTAACGCGTTCATCTTGGAATGAAACTCGATGCAGGCAACGCCGTCGCCAAGATCGACCAGAGACGCCCCCGAGTTCTTCTTTACAACCCCTTTGGATTTCTTCGCGACTTCCACTGACCACACGCCCGCCGGCACCTTTACCGCTTTCCAGTTCTCGTGCTCGACATCGCAATACATCGTTCCAGAGGGAGTGTGCGGATCGTCGAGATACCAGGATTTACGTCCGCAGGCCAGCAACTTCTCAACGTTGGCTGCAACCGGTCGGCCCTCCTTTTTCATGCGAGCAACGGTTGCTTCAACCCCTGCGGCATCCCAAAGTTCGAAGGGCCCAAGCTCCCAGTTGAAACCCAGCCTCATGGCACGGTCGATCTCCACGACGGAATCGGCAATCTCCGGTATTCGATTCGCCGCGTAAGTCCACAAATCGGAAAGCGAGGACCACAAAAACTGCGTGGTGTTATCGGGCTTCTGCGGGGCGCCCTCCATTCCCAGCAGCATCCGGATCCGTGCGCCGGTTTGCTCGACATTCTTGGCCATCTCCAGCGCGGGAAACTTCGGTTTCTGCCGCGGATGGTATTCGAGCATCTTCCAATCAAGCGCCAGCCGCTGATCTTCTGCTTGGTCGTGTCCTTTCACCTTCTTGTAGAATCCGCCTTTGGTTTTATCTCCCAGCCACTTGCGCTCGAGCATCTTGCGGAAAAACTCGGGGACCTTGAGATCGCTGCGCTCGTCGCGCACGTTTTGTGTCATGTTCGCGACCACGTGTCCCAAAATATCCAGCCCAACCAGGTCGATGGTGCGAAATGTCGCCGAACGTGGCCACCCCACTGCCTGCCCCGTCAGCGCGTCCACTTCTTCGATCGTGAGGTCCAGTTCTTGCATCAGTCGCATCACATTCAATACAGAGAAGGTACCGATGCGGTTGGCGATGAAGTTTGGCGTGTCTTTCGCAAATACCACGCCTTTACCTAAGCGAACATCGCAGAACTGCGCGACAGCATCAATTGCTGACCGATCGGTTTCCGGCGTCGGAATCAGTTCGAGCAGACGCATATACCGCGGTGGATTGAAAAAGTGCGT
>JAFAGX010000353.1 GCA_019237515.1 Acidobacteriaceae bacterium | reverse complement strand
CCACGATTCCGGCAGCTGTTGGCGCGGCTTGGCGCCAAGCGACCAAACCCGACGTGATCTTAGTGAAAATGTAAGCGAACAGGGCGCCAGCGAGCAGAACCAGGAATCCGTCGATCAGGGAGGCCAGTACACGTTTTGGCATCCCCGCACCTTTCAGCGGCAAATCGATACCTGGCCGACGTTCCTCAACTTTCTGCTCCGGAGGTTCAATGAGGATCCCTCCAAGCACCGGTGGCGGAGGCAAAAGCTCCGGCGCTTCCATGATCGGGGGTTGATCGAACACCGGTTCTGCCAGCTCATTCTGTGGAATCGGAGGAGGCGGAAGATAAGGGAATTCCAAAACCTTTCCGGCCGGTTCAGGTGGTGGAAAATCGCTCTCGACCTGCGCCCAATCGTCGCCGCCCTGAACTCCGAAGCTTTCTCCATCTGGCGCACTCGAAATTTCGCGTTCCGCCGCCGCGCTTACACGATCAACGGACTGAGCACTACTGCGCCACGAGGATTCCGCCGTTTCGAACTTCAGCTGCAGAGAAGGGTATCGCGGTGGTAGTGGCCGCTTTCGTGTCCTGTACTGATTTAGTTTTGCCTTCAATTCCTTGCGCCACGCATCAGAATCTTCTGCTTGCTGATCGCTGGCCGGATCGCTTTCCTGTGCAGGTGTTTCACCGGCGGATGGCAAGCGAGCTGCATCGGTGTTCTGGTTCTCCGCTTGTTCGGCTTTCGAATTCGCTGAGACGCCGGGCGCGGCGTTATCCGGCACGAACTTAGGTTTGACTGCCTGCTGCTCAAGGCTGGCAGCAAACTGCTGTTCGCTCGCATCGTATGCCTCAGGATCTACCAGAATTGCTGGTGGTGGCGGATCCTTCGCGACATTAGGATCGATTTGAAATCTGGGCTTCATCTCACTTGTGTGCGAGGGTTGGAATCAGCAGAGGAACAACCGCCTCTTTGCGCCTGGGCTGATGGCATGCTAACGTCACGATACCCGAGCCTGAGATTCGCGTTCGGGGAATTCCAGCGCTTGCGATGAGTTCCCGCACACGATTTCTTATCACGGCATTTGCTATCTGTCATCTAGTTGCCGCACATTCCTTAGTTACCAGCCAGTTGCTTTCATCTGCATCCACGACCCAAACGGAAGCACAAGTGCCCTATGCTCAGACCACGGCGAAAAATGAGGACTTCACCGCCAAAGCACTCAGGCAAGAGATGCAGGGTTCCCTATTCAAATTGGAGGGAAATGCTGAGATTCAATATGGATTTTACATCTTGCACGCCGATGAGATGACCTACAACTCAGATACGGGCGAGGCAACTGCGGACGGACATGTGATGCTCGACGGCGGACCCAACGATGAGCATGTTGAAGCCACTCATGCGAAGTACAATATCAAAGCGCAAAGTGGACGTTTCGAGCATGTATCGGGAAGTATTGGCGTGCGGCGCCGCGGGCCCCGCCTGGTCCTGACCTCTTCGAACCCGTTTTTCTTTTCTGGAAAGGTCTTAGAGAAAACTGGACCTGACCATTACAAGGTCTACGACGGAACGGTTACCACCTGTGAATTGCCGCATCCGAAGTGGCAGTTCAATGCGCACAGGGTCGTTGTCGAAGTGGGTGGGACAGCCAAGATTTACAACACGACTTTTGGTGTGAAGGGAGTTCCTGTCCTTTATCTGCCTTTCGCCACGTTACCTGCCGAGCGCCTGCCCCGGCAATCAGGTTTTCTGATTCCCAACATCGGAACCTCAACCATCAAAGGTGAAATCCTGGGCGAGTCATTTTTCTGGGCCATTAACCGCAGCATGGATGCGCACATTGGAGCGGAGTACTTCTCCAAGCGAGGCTGGGCGCCCCAAGGGGAATTTCGCGCTCGGCCCAGCGACAAATCCTTCGTCGACCTCACGTATTTCAACGTCCTGGATCGTGGTTGCTGCGTTCCGCATGTGGATCAAGGAGGCGAGGAGGTCCGCTTCACTGCCGAGGACGAATTTGCGCATAATTTTCGCGGGGTGGCCGATATCGATTACCTGAGCTCGTTTGTCTTCCGGCTCGCCTTCAGCGAGGTTTTCACGCAGGCCATCAACTCAGAAGTGAAATCTGACGCGTTCCTTTCCAATACGACCAGCGGCTTCTTCTACAACGCCGAGATGACACGATATCAGGACTTCGAGAGCACTACGCCCGGGGACGTCATCAGCATCCTTCATGCTCCCGGAGTGGAATTGGACAGCGTGGACCACAAAATCTGGCGCTCGCCCTTCTACTGGTCGTACGACACCGCACTCGAAGGACTCTCACGGAGCGACCCCGGTTTCAGTACCGCCCCGCTACTGGCCCGGATCGATCTTTATCCGACCGTATCCTTGCCGCTGCGTCTGGGTGGCTGGTCATTCCGCCCACAATTTTCCCTGCGCGACACGGCTTACACTCAGGAACTTCGGCTTGCCTCAACTGGAGCACGCTCCGTAGCCTCGCAAGCAATCAACCGCAGGGCTCTCGAGACTTCAGTCGAGGTACGTCCTCCTGCTCTCGATCGTGTCTTTGACCGCGAGTTTCTCGGGCGAAAATGGAAGCACGTCATCGAACCGCGGGTAAGCTACAACTACATCAGGGGCGTAGACAATTTCGCCGATATTATCCACTTTGACGCGCGGGACATCCTGACTGACACCAACGAGGTGGAATACGCGCTCGTGAATCGCCTTTACGCGAAACGAATGGCAACAAAGGAAAAATGCGCCGCGCCTGGAATGCCGGCTCTTTTCGTAGGCGGAGCGGTTCCTCAGAATCCCGTGCCCTGGATAAAGCGCACTCAACCCACCCAGATGGCCTGCGATTCCGGACCACAAACGCGCGAGGTGATCACCTGGGAACTGGCCCAGAAGTATTTTCTCGATCCAACATTCGGGGGTGCATTGGTCCCCGGACGAACCAACATCTTCACCAGTACGATTGATCTGACCGGAATTCCCTTTTTATCCCAGCCGCGCCACCTATCTCCGCTGATTTCCCGCTTGCGCGTGCAAAGCAGCGCAAACACCGACATCGAATGGGACGTCGACTACGATTTCAAACAATCGCAGACGAACGCCAGCACAGTGCTGGTGAATTATCACGTGGGCCTCTTTACCATGGGGGCCGGGGATGCTCTGGTGCATTTACCTCCCGAAGCCAGCTTCCTGAATCCAGTTCCTGAGCCGCAAAGTTTTAACCAGTTCCGCCTGCTGCTGGGTTACGGCCATACCAATAAGCCCGGATTCAGCGCCGCGACCAACGTCGGTTTTGATGCAAATCGAAATTTTTTGCAATACGGCGCTGTACAAACCACATATAACTGGAATTGCTGCGGGATAAGCCTCGAATTCCGGCGCTTCGCGCTCGGCTCGGTCCGCAACGAAAACCAATATCGCTTCACCTTTGCGTTGGCAAATCTCGGAGCTTTGGGCAACCTGCGCCGCCCAGAGAGATTGTTCTAGAATTTTGAGCTATGCCGGATCACGAGCCGTTTTCCGATACCTCCGTCGACCCTGCCGTGCGCGGATTTTTGCATCGCCCTGCCTCGTCACCCAAAGATTCCGTGATTCTGACCCACGGCGCGGGCGGTAACTGCCGAGGAGCCTTGTTGACAGCTTTGGCGAATGCATTTGCGATACAAGACGTGATGGTTCTGCGGTGCGATCTGCCTTTTCGCCAGGCACGCTCATTTGGTCCGCCCAGACCCGGGGACGCGGCCCGAGATCGCTTGGGCCTCAAGAACGCGGTTGGCGCGATGCGGAAGGTAGCTGCCGGGCGCATATTCTTGGGCGGCCAATCCTACGGTGGAAGGCAAGCCACCATGCTCTGTGCCGAGGAACCCGAACTGGTGAATGGAATGCTCTTACTGTCTTATCCTCTGCACGCCCCGGGGAAACCAGATCAGCTCCGTACTCAGCATCTGCCGAACCTCAGGATTCCTGCCGTTTTCGTCCATGGCACTCGGGACCCCTTTGGATCGATTGAGGAGATGAGGTCGTCGCTGAAATTAATTCCCTCACCAACTTTGCTGGTACCCGTGGAAGGCGAAGGTCATGATTTAGGCTTCAAGGGTAAAAAGCGGCGCGATGACCTTCCCCCTGCAATCGTGGCGGAATTTTACAAATTACTCAATCAGTGAGCACTCGGTTTCTGTGCCGCCGCGACTCGTGGAATATCTTGCAGATCATTGCTTATCTGGACGTTGCTCCAGCCGTTCAGCAATTCTTTAACTCTTTCAGCGATTGTCCCGCTGATCTCGAAAATAAGCCAGCCGCCAGGTCTCAGCACAAAATTGGCCTCCGCAATTAGCCGCTCGATCACTTCCATCCCAGTGGGGCCCGCGAAGACCGCGCTTCTCGGTTCAAACTTGCGAACTTCGAGCTGCACCTGGTCTTCCTCTGATTCGCCGACATAGGGAGGGTTAGACACCACGAAATCCAAGGAGCTTGCCTCAAAACCTTGGAGCAGGTCCGTTTCATGAAAATGGATCCGGCGTTCCACTTGATGCCGAGCCGCGTTTGCCCTGGCAACCTCAAGTGCTGCCGGCGAAATTTCGGTGGCATCGATCTCGGCGCGGGGCAGTTCCTTCGCGAGCGCCAGCGCAATGCTCCCGGAGCCTGTGCCTACGTCGACAATGCGTAAGGGCTTTTCAGCCTCTCCAATCAATTGCAGAACAGTCTCAATCACATGTTCAGTCTCGGGCCTCGGAACCAATACCGCCGGGGAGACGATCAAATCCATACCCCAGAATTCCTGATGGCCCGTGATGTATTGCGCAGGAAATCCACCCGACCGCTGCTCGATGGCATCTCTGTACCGTGCTTGTTCTTCTGGCGACAATTCGCGCTCGGGATGGGCATAAAGATAGGCGCGATCGCAGTTCAATGTGAACATCATCAGTAGTTCGGCATTCATGCGGGGCGAGCCGACGTGGGCCGCTGTGAGTTGATCGATTGCCGAAGAGAGTACTTTCTTCAACTGCACGAAGCTATTTCAACATATGTGGAGTCGTCAGAGGTCGGTTCAGGCGCGGCTTACTCGTATCTTAAGCTTTCCACTGGGTCGAGTTTGGCTGCGCGTGCCGCTGGTACCGTGCCGAAAAGAATGCCGACGAGTGAAGAAACAACGATAGCAACGATGGCGGACAATCCTGATATCGGAATCCGGTATTCAGTGAGAAAGCGCACAGACCAGGGTAAGGCCAGGCCGATGATCACCCCGAGCAGTCCTCCCGTGAGTGAAATCAGGACTGCCTCCGATAAGAACTGAAAACGGATCTCGCGGCTGGTGGCGCCGATCGCTTTGCGAATGCCTATCTCGCGAATGCGCGAGCTCACCGTCGCCAACATGATGTTCATAATGCCGATTCCGCTGACCAATAGAGTAACCGCCGCAACCAGCAATAACACCATCGTGAGCGCATTCGCAGTGCGGCTGGCGACAGCGACCAATTCGGTCAGGTTTTGTACAACGTAAACGGAATTTGATCGATGACGCGATTGAATAACCTTCCTGACCTGATCGGTTACCGGAACAACCATCGAAGGTTCGGCCGCAGAAAAGTACAGCTGGCTCACATTCGGGGAATCGGTGAAATATCGTGAGACAGAA
>JAFAGX010000103.1 GCA_019237515.1 Acidobacteriaceae bacterium | reverse complement strand
GACGGAATGCAGGCATGACGTGTCGCGCGAACAGGTCCTGGGTTTTGATACTCTTCCAATGCTCGAGGCCGCCGAAGTTCGAAACGATCGCAAGTTCCCCGATGCCGCCTTTACTTTGCAGGTTGCGGATTTGTGCGATGACCTTCTCGGGCGTACCGATAAAACCGATTTCCTGCTCAACGATCTGCTCGTACGTAAGTTTCGTCAATGATTCCAGCGCCCCGCTGGCGTAGAAGCCGTAGCCTTTCTTTACCAGTTCAGCTTTCTTTTCCTCACCCTGCAAAGACTCCACGGGTGAAGCATTGAATGCCAAAAAATTACGTAACGCCTGCTCGACTTCTCGCCGAATTGTTTTTTCATCTTCGTCGATATAAACGGGGCGAATGTAGACGATATCCGGCTCGTGTCCATGCTCGGAGCATGCCTGTTTGTAGATGTTGAGCGGCCGCTCAAGCACTCCCCAAGGCAGTAAGGGCGGTACAAAAATACCCCAGCCTTTCGCGCCCGCCATTTGATAAGTGATGTCGCTGGTGCCGCCAGTGTAGAACTTGGGATGAGGCTTCTGCAAAGGCCGCGGCACGACACTTAAATCCTTCACCTTGTAATACTGCCCCTCGTACGAGAACTTCTCTTTGGCGAGCGCTAGTTCGAGGATCTCGACGGCTTCGTCATAGCGTGGGCGGCTCTCTTCCAGCGGCACGCAGGAAGGCCCAAACAGCCAGGCATGTCCGCGTCCCAACCCACACTCCAGCCTTCCGTTGGTCAGAATGTCGGTTTCGGCAATCATGCCCGCGAGCCGCATGGGATTTTCCAGTGGCAACGTGTGCAGAGCTGTACGGAAACGTATTCGCTTAGTACATTGGGCCGCGGCCGCGAACATTGCCAGTGGATTCGCCGAAATCGAGAATTTCTGGAAGAAGTGGTGGTCGATCACCGAATAAACGTCAAACCCGACCGCATCGGCATGCTCGATCTGGCGCATAATTTCCCAGATCATGTCGGAATGCGCCTTACCGGGCGGCGTTTGGATTTCGCAATAGATTCCGAAACGCATATTTCAAACCTTACAAAGACTTACCAAGCTATGCGTGCGACGAACTGTAGCTGCCGCGGGTTGAACACGGCACTGGGTGTTCCATACTGCGGGTTCGGAGACCCTTCTCTATAGAACTGGGTCGCCCCGAAGCAACCGGGAGCGCCCGGATCAGCCGGACAGAAATCAGCCGCTCCATAGTTCGTGTTGAAGTAATGGACATTCACAGTATTCATGAGGTTGTAGGCTTCGGCCATTAGCTGCAGGTTCAGCTTCTCGTGCAACGGGAAAGTGCGTTCTAAACGGATGTCCACCGTTTGCAGCGAGTCACCTTTGAAGGTGTTGCGTGGTTCGCCGCCCACGCGATCATTGTTGCCAAATACGTCTCCGTTGGCATCGAAGCCGGCAAACTTCGTGAAGTATTGGGGAGTTTGCAGCGTCACAATCGTGCTGAACGTGAAGTTACGCAGTATCAGATTCCAGTTCGCTGGGCTCGCGAACGTCGCGTTCCCCACGAAACGATGCCGCGTGTCATCCGCTGAACTCGCGCGCTCTTCGCGGAAATTTCCACTGTCTTGCGGAATCAAGACAAAGCTGGGATTCGGCCCATCGTCGATGGAATGTGACCATGTGTAGCTGAGCGCGTAGGAAAAGTTGTGCGTCAGCCGCTTGTTGAAGCTCACCAGCAGTCCGTCATACACCGAGTCCCATCTCGAGGCGGCTTCGAAGAAGACACTGTATTGAGGATCGCGGAATCCGGGCACCCCGTTGACGTGCGGCACTCCCGGAATCGACATCTGCGCGGGATAGCTCGATCCGGCGGCACAAGTGGGTGCTGGATTGATGGGCGCCGGACTATTCAGCGGAGACGCAAAATCGTAATATAGATCTTTGCAGGTGGTTTGTCCTTTCGAATCATGTACCAAAACCGAGCCACTCGGGTCCGGTTGATTCACGTTGAAGAAGCTGCCGAGATGCACTCCGCGAACATGGACTCCCGAGATGCTCAGCACAGAATCCTTAAACGGCGAAAATTCCAGCGATGCACTGGCCTGAACTCCATACGGATTTTGATGATCCTGCTCGAAACGAACGATCGTCGCGTCCTGCAGGAAACCGCAGCTGGCAAGCGTCTTGTCGGGACAAAAAGCCTCCGGAGTTCCGTTAGGATAAGTCGCATTGGTCAGCAATGCATTCAGCGCGAGGAAATTTATGCCGGGAGAGCTGGCGAAGCTGAAAAGCCCAGTGTTCGCATTCAAGCTGTCCTCGAATGGACGACCGGGATATTTCGATAGGCCACCGCACGAAGGCGCCTGGCACATTAACAACGGCGATGGAATGATCCCGTGAAAGAGGCCGAAACCGGCGCGGACGACAACGTTGTGGGATGAGCCCAGATCATAAGCAAGCCCGATGCGCGGATCGACATTCTTCCACTGCGTATTCAGCACGCCCGATGGCCACGTCTCAAACTCCCATCGCAACCCTGCGTTCAGCGTCAGTTTCCGCGACGCGCGCCATTTGTCCTCCAGATAGAACCCATCGTAGGTGTGGTCCAAAGTCGAAGAGGCTTGCTGCCGAATCGCCTGTGGTATCGCCCCACCATGATAAACAGCGGTCCCTCCCGGCAAGGACCCTTCCGTAAAGGGCGGGTTCGTGGCTGTACTGAACCTCTCAAAGAACACAACGAACGGATCGGGACAAGCAACTCCCGCCGGACAACCGGCGGCTCCATCCGTCCCGAGAAAAGCTGAGAGGTCGGCAAAGTCGGCTTCAAAGGGATAAAACAGCGGGAAGGATTCGTACGTGCCCACGTGATCGAAGTTGCCGCCAAAAGCAACCGTGTGATTGGCGAAGTTGTGCGTCACGTTGTCCACAAGCTCATAGCGCGATTCTCGGTAGATATCAGGATTCCCGCGATTCACGCCGACCGCAAAAGTATTGGCCACTTCCAGGTGAGGCTGCGTAGAAACAACCGGGAAATCGAACTTGCGATGGGCATATTCCATTCGCAGCTCGTTCACCCAGGACGACGAAAGCAGGCTGGTCAGTCCACCAGCCAATGATTGATCGCGGATGTAGTTGTTCTTGAAAGCCGAAGGCAGATCAAATCCGTTGTTCAAGGGCGACTGGTTCGTCAGCCGGTCGTCGTTGATGAAATACCGAACGTACAGGTTATTGCGAGTGTTGAAATTTTCGTCGAGGCGGAAAAAGCCGTTATCGGTATTCCCATCACGCAGGACAAAAAGATTCTCGGGTGCCAATCCAAACACCTGCGTCTTTACCTGGTTGATGGCAGTGATGTTGTTCAGGACGGCTGAATTGTAAGTGGGCGACTCAGCGCGCCTCTGAGCTTCGTAATTGGCAAAGATGAAAGTCTTGTCTTTTACAATCGGGCCGCCCAGCGAAACTCCAAACTGATTTTGGCGAAGCACGTTGAATCCAGGAACTGACAAGATGCTTCTGGCATCCATCTCGCTGTTGCGGAAGTAGTCGTAAGCAGAGCCATGCCAGGCGTTCGTGCCGCTTTTTGTAATGATGTTCACGATCCCAGCCGTCGCTCGGCCAAATTCCGTCGTGTAATCCGTGTTAATGACCCGGAATTCCCGAACCGCTTCTTGCGGAGGTGTTCCACGCTGGATTCCCGATGCCGTGGAGACGTCATCGGCGCCGTCCACCGCGATGAAATTAAAATGTATATTCTGGCCGGCGAAAGAAAGCTTCGTGACCGGTTCCACAATGACGTCTGTGCTTCCAGACGTGGTGTTGCCAACCGTTACGCCTGGCGCCAATAACGCGAAATCGATGAACTCCCGGCCATTTACTGGAAGATTTTCAATTTTCTGCTGGTCGATGACCGAACTCACCATGGTGCGAGTCGGTTCGGCAACCTCGCCGACATCCTGCACTTCCACTTGCGTTTGCACCTGCCCAGGTCGCAGAGAGAAGTCGAGACTGGCCGCCGCTCCAACATCCACGTGAACTTTTTTGCTTGATTTCTCGAATCCCTGTTTTTCGACGTTAATCGTGTAATCGCCCGCGGGAACGCCTGCCAGTTCGTAATCGCCATTGGCATTCGAAGTTGCGGTTCGCGACAGACCAGTGGCTTGGTTTTGAGCCGCCACAGTAGCTTGTGGCACAACCGCTCCGGTGGTGTCATAGACTCGCCCCTGGATCGTTACGTTTACAGCTTGCGCGGCCACCCGAACAGGTGCCGCCAGGCAGACCAGCAATGACACCAAGCACAGGACTGCAATTTCCCCAAGCTTGCGGCTCATAATTGCCTCCAACTGCAGACACGTGCAACTGTGGGACGGCATCTTGCGTCAGGAATACACTCGTTGTCAAGTATTGCCCGTTGGGCGGATAAACCACTAAACTGACTTCTGCCTATGCGACTTGTCACTTTCGAAGATCCCGTACGACGCTCCCGCATTGGAGCGGTGACGGCCGACGGCCGTATCGCTGACCTGAACTACGCATGTGCCCTGCATCTGCGCGACGTGGAGAACGAAAGCGCTTTTTATCGGCTTTCCGATGCCCTCGTCCCGCCCAACATGCGGGCCCTCTTTGAGGGAGGTGATACCAGCCTCGAAGCCGCGCATAAAGCCTTGTTGCACGCG
>JAFAGX010000095.1 GCA_019237515.1 Acidobacteriaceae bacterium | reverse complement strand
GTTTTTCCGACATAGCCTTGAAGGCGACCTGCTGTTTACGGTCGTAATGTTTGCCGTGGCGGCAGCTCTCGAAGCGCGCAGTGCGCTAAATCACAGCAATCAGGCGGCAGCTGCCTAGAACCGCGCGCGTTCTGCGCTCAAGCCGTTCTGGAACGCGCTAGTCTCAGCTTCAATAACCAGGCCACTCCCGCTGCTGCCGCGATTAGCAGCACCACATAAAGGTGTCGTCGGAACAAATTGCCGAGCAGATGGAGTACCTGCGGTCCGAATTTCAGGGTGAGCACGGCCAACGCCAAAAAGCGAATGAGACGCCCTGCGAAGATGGCAAGCAGATAGCGGGCGATGCTCATCTCGGAAACCGCCGCCGCAAGAGCAAAGAGCTTGAACGGAAACGGTGGCGGGAACATCGCGGGTACCATCAAGCTCCAGAATGAGTGCTGAGCGAAGCTTGAGTGAATTTTTTCAAATCGCTGCGGGGGAATACGTTTGCGAAGAAGCTCTTCACCTCCGGCGTAACCGATCAGGTAAATGACAATGCTCCCTAGCGTAGAACCCACAGCCGCCATCAGCACATACCACAGAAACCGTTGGTGATCCTGATAAACGTAGCCAGCCACAACTGCATCGATCGGTAGACCGACAAAACTGCCGTCCACAGCAGCCGCGACCAATACGCCCCATGCGCCGAGCGGTTTCAATACGGCCCAGAGCAAGGCCGTGTAGCGGGACAGGAATTTCTTGATTGCGTGCAAGGTTCGAGTGTAAACGGCTGGGTAGAATCAGGCCAAACGAAGCGATACCCAGAGCTGCCAATTCGCAGGTTTGAGACGGTACATCGCGGGTACGTGAACCGGTATCAGCGGATGCCTAGGTGCGTGAACAGGTACCGCCGTCGACCGCAGGAAAAGGCAATTTCAGAAAGCTCGCCGTATTCCTCCCCGTGAAGGGTCCTCAGACCCACGGCCTGCGTGTACTCGTTGCAGACTTGAATGTCCCCCGGGGAGAGAGGAGGCTCCTGATTCAGCGGGATCAGCCCGAGAACAAGGTTCCGGTTCTTTCCCACTGTGAATAGGTCGATTTCTTTGCCTTCTACCAGCTCGCGGCGTTCATAGATCAGCAGCCACTTGTGAGCATCATCGCCCCGCACATACGGTACTGCTTGTGCGATGAGCACCAGAGCAAGCAAAAGGCTACGCGCCATACAGCACTTCCATCAGCCCGGAACGGATAAGACTTCTGAGGCAATAAAGGTGACAATGGAAGATTCCCATTGCGGTCGTCTGTTGTCAGTGAATTGAGTCACAGCCGAGTGTGCAGTACAGGCCAAGTTTGAAGGATTTCTGTGGGAAACCTGACGGCAGCCTACCGATGTTCAGTCCTCCCACTCAGCAAATCCAGAGCATGTGGTATCAGATCAATCACTGATTCGAGCGACTCCACCGCGCCACCGGGGCTTCCGGGAAGATTGAGGACGATCGAGTTTTGAAGCACGCCGCAGAGTCCGCGGCTGAGAGCGGCAAATCGGGTCTTTTTTGAGCCTTCGAAGCGCATGCGTTCTGAGACCCCGTCCAACAGGCGCTCGCAAATTTGCTGGGTAGCTTCAGGCGTAACGTCCCGGGCAGCAATTCCGGTTCCTCCAGTCGTAACCACTAAGCGAGCTTCACGAGCCCAGCGAAGAATGGCTGTCTTGATCGCGTCTTGCTCGTCAGCGACAATTTCCGCGCCTGCAATGGAGAATTTCTTTTTTCGGAGAGCATCGGCCACAGCCGGGCCGGAGACATCGGCACGGTCGCCGCGCGCGCACGAATCGCTTACTGTAATCACAGCTGCAGTGAGAGCTTCAGGAATCAAGGAGGACATCTTCTTCTTCCTCCCCGGCTTTCCCCGCATCTCTTTGGGATTCGTCGAGCAGTCGCAGGCCTTCCATCAGCAGCCCTTGGGTATTCAGGGTAGTGGTTTGCTTATTAGTCTTACCTTCGAAGTTGACTTGGAAATTTCCATCGGTCCAGCGCAAGACTTTGAAAACCGCCTGATCACCGCTAAGCGTGCCATATTGGGCATGGGTTACCTGGCCTTCGCGGAAATACACTTCACAATTCTCATCTTTATTGGTCAGAGTCAGGGCACAACTCTTGCGGCCCATTTCCAGTGACTGCACCAGGTCAATGACGTTCATCTGTGACAAACTGCCGCGCAGCACGCCATCGGATGCGGCGTTCTTTGCCATCTTTTCCAAGGCGATCTTGTCGATCACCCGCTTGATCCGCTGCGTGGCTTCCCGAAGAAAGAATGGCTTCTCCACGAAGTCATCCACGGCCTGGTCTTGGGTACCCAGTTTCTCCGTGATGTCGGACTTTGTAGCCAGCAGGATCACCGATGCGCCGGCCGTTTTCGGCCTGCTTCTGAGCTTGTCTACCAGCTGCCGTCCATCCATCCCCGGCATGCGATAGTCGCTAACCAGCAGGTCTGGGGGATCCTCCACCGCCTTTACCAGTGCGTCGGCGGCATCAGAAGCGGTCGTTACACTGGCCAGCGGAGCCAGGGCTCCCCGGAGCATACCTAAGATCATCGGATTATCGTCGACCAGGAGGATCTTGACGTTGTTAGCCATGGCTACTTCTTGCGAACATAATCCCCGCTCTTGCCTCCAGATTTGCGCTGCAGCATAATCTCGCGAATTTCGATGCTTTTATCCAGAGCTTTACACATGTCGTAAACCGTCAAGGCTGCAATGCTGACAGCAATGAGAGCTTCCATCTCTACACCGGTCACCGCCGTGGTCGTAACTTTTGAGCTAATAGCGACGCCATTCTCGCATAGCTCCAGATCGACATCAACGTGCGCCAGCGGCAATGGATGGCACATCGGGATCAATTCCGCAGTGCGCTTCGCCGCCATGATTCCAGCCAACCGAGCGACCTCTAGCGGATTCCCCTTTGGATTTGTCGGTAATGCCGCGATCACCTCAGCTTTGATGGTTACGAAAGCGCTCGCTTCAGCCTGTCGTTTCGTTACACTCTTAGCCGAGACGTCCACCATGCGGGCGCGTCCAGTGCGGTCATAGTGAGAGAGCTTCCCGGGCATGGCGAAGCTCTATATTACATGGCTTGCTTGACTTCCCATCGGCGAAGGACTACTCTCCCGCTGTCTCCAGAAAACCTGTTTTGCACCGTTCTGCCCCGGTCCGCGCTCGTTCGATAACGCGAAACTATTCACTTAAAGAAAGGGAGGTCACCCACCATGAAAAATTTGAATTGGTTGTGTGCAGGAGCCTTGGCGATTGCAGCATTTGCTTCCGCAGCGGCACAGGAGCAGTCTTCGGCCACAATGTCGCCGCCCAAGATACTCACCATCACGAGAGAGTTTGTGAAGCCCGGGAAAGCAGGAGCCATGCACGACAAAACAGAATCTGCTTTCGTTCAGGCAATGGCGCATGCCAAATGGCAGACACACTATTTGGGCATGAATTCAATCACCGGCAAATCCCGGTCACTGTTCTTCACTGGCTATGAGTCATTTGAAGCATGGGAGAAAGACGTGGCGGCGACTCAGAAGAATGCCATGCTCTCGGCCTCACTGGATCGGGCTGGCGTAACCGATGGCGAGCTCTTGGATTCCATGGACGCCAGCGCGTTCGTCTACAACGCGGAATATAGCCTGAACCAGCAGTCTGAGCATGCCACGCCGGCAACCCGCTACTTCGAAATTTCGGTTTATCACACGAAGGAAGGCCATCACAAGGAATGGGATGAAGGCGTCAAAATGGTTCTGGAAGCGTATAAGAAGGCTCTTCCCGACGCTCATTGGGCCTGTTATGAGAGTGCGTTTGGAGCGCCCGAAGGAACATTTCTTTTTATCGTTGCACGCAAATCGGCGAACGAGATCGACACGAATTTTGCTCACAACAAAGATTTCGCGTCAGCAATGGGCGAGGACGGAATGAAAAAGCTGGACGAACTCGCAGCGGCATCGATTGAGTCCAGCGAAACGAACCTGTTTGCGCTGAACCCCAATATGAGCTATGTGCCCGCAGAGTGGATCAAGGCCGATGATTTCTGGAAACCGAAGACGGCGACGTCACTGGCTTCGGCACCCAAGAAACCTGCCGAGAAACCAGCAGAAAAGACCGGCGCAGGGCAATAAGCAGGTTGTACAAACCAAATCAGGACACTCTCCGGAGTGTCCTTTTTTATCTCTTTAGAATCGGGACCCACTCGCCCGCGTCAATTCTTTCCCGATCGGGTGGAACAACCACGTAGCAGTTGGCTCGAGCCGTGGCCGCGATGTCTCCCGAGCCTTGCCAGGACACCAGCTCCACCTCTGCCGCTTGAAACTCGCCGGACAAACTGGCAGGCAGGAATCGGGTCAACCCGGTTTTTGTTTTGATCTCGGACTTCAATTTTGCGTGTAAGAATACCAACTTCCGTGGCAGCATCCCGGATAGAGCTTCCACACATGGCCTGACGAAAAGTTCAAAAGTAACCATCGTGGAAATCGGGTTGCCCGGCAGACCGAAGAAATACTTTTGCTGGTCTTCGGCGGTGGTGCCCGCGCCATACAATGCCCGTCCGAATACGATCGGCTTCCCGGGTTGAATTTTCGCCCCTGTGAAGAAGAATTCTGCGTCGAACTCGGCCAGAACTTGCTCAACTAAGTCGTATTTCCCCATCGAAACGCCGCCAGCAAGCAGCAGCAAGTCGGCCTCTAGTCCTTCCGCAATCAGTTCACGGAGCCGCTCCCGGACATCGGGGGCAAT
>JAFAGX010000028.1 GCA_019237515.1 Acidobacteriaceae bacterium | reverse complement strand
GAGACCAGGGGATACTGGTCGTCGATACCGGCCTGAATGCAACGGAGGGAGCCAAGTTACTGAGCGCCATCCGCCAGGTTTCGAAATTGCCGGTGAAATATATCGTCAACACTCACTATCATCCGGATCACCAGGGCGGCAACCGATCAGTTGGACCGGACGCCACGGTCATCAGTACGGATTTCACTCGTGATCGAACTCTAGCGATCGCCAAATTTCCCAACATGACATCATTTCAGTTCCAACCAGCCGATCTCACGTTTGACCATCAAATCACGGTTTACGTGAGCTCTTATCCGGTGAAGATATTCTTTCCCGGCAAGGCTCACACCTCCGGTGACGCGCTCGTATATTTCCCCGATCAGCACGCTATCGCCATGGGTGATGTGTTCATGAATCGCTCGTGCCCTGCGATGGATAACGGCAGTGCCGAGAATTGGATCCACGCGCTCGATCGGGTTCTTCAATTGCCGATTGAGTCCGCTGTGCCGGGACATTTCGAGGTCGGCACGCGAGCCGATCTTCAGCGTTTTCGCGACTACCTGAACGATCTTTATCAGCAGGTAAAAACGATGAAGCAAAAAGGCGAAACCCTCGATCAGGTTCGCCAGAACATTCATATGAAGAAATATTCGGATTTCCGGCAATATCCGAAATACGAAGCTACCTTTGCCGATAACGCTGCGACGATTTACAAACAGCTCGATCCGAGTCCGTAACTCCACCAGTCAAACCTGCTCAAACGTTGAGTTCACCACTGACGTTGGAATCACGATACTGGAAGGATTCATTGGGGGCACGATTTCGCGGGTGCATCCACCGCAATACTCCATCTTTGAATAGCCTCAGGATCGTTCGGCGGTTTTCGAGAATGACCCGTAGCCACGACCACTTGGTCAGCATGGGGAAATAGATTCCGCGGAAACAAAGACGCGCCAGAAAAATATTGAAGCGATCGCCCACATGCTGATCATCCAGCGACGCAACTGCCTGCGCGAGAGCTTCCGCGCTGTAGGAGCGAGCCCAGCCGTAGTTCAGTTCGGTATGTGCTTCTTCGATCGTCATTTTCAGCGGAGTGTGCGCCATGGTGAACGGCACGAAATCCAGCCAGTGCCGAGGTCGCGTAAGCCGTCCAGCGGTTTCCAGTCGCTTGTATAAAGGCGTTGCGGGTAGGGGTGTGAGTAGCCCAAAAACCGGCAGGCCCGGAGGCCATGTGCGGACTTGCTCTAACGTTCGTTCGGCGATTCCCGGAGTGTCGTTATCCATACCGAAGATGAACGAGGTGATCGCGTAAATGTTGCGTTTTGCCAAGCGCTCGATGACGGCGGCGTACTCGCCTGGTTTATTGAATCCTTTATTCACGTCCTTCAGATTCAGCGGATCGACAGATTCCATGCCGATAAAGATCCACTTGGCTCCGGAGGCAGCCATCAAATCAACCAGTTCTTCGTCGCGCAGCAGATTGGCGCTGATCTGCGCCACCCAAAAGACCTGGGCTTTCGCTGCGATGATATCCCGCAGCAATGATTTCGTGCGCTTTACATTAATGGCAAAGTTGTCGTCAATGAAGAAAACTGCGATCTGACCTTGCTCTCTGCGGGCTCGCGCTTTCAGTAACAGCAATTCATTGACGACACTCTCGTTCGTACGGAACCGAATGGAGTCGCCGAAGAATCCGGTGACCGTGCAAAACTCGCACCCGTAAGGACAGCCTCGCCCCGATTCCAGGGGCACGATGCGAAATGTTCCCCAGTTTTCGCGGAAATTCTTGAGCAGGGGGTGCATCAGCTTGGGGATGAGATTGAATTGACCGAGATCAAGCTTGTCCCATGGAATCGCAGGGTAGGGATTCAGGGAAGGCTTGCGCTCCTTGCCCGCAGCATCAACAGGCGCATAGATCTCTTGGAGTTCACCGCGAGCTGCATCTTCCACGATTCGCGGCCAAGTCTCATCGGCTTCGCCCAAGGCAACAGCATCGGCATGACGCGGGCCACCATCGCGGCCGAGAGCCTCATTGGCTTCTTCGGTGACATGCGGTCCGCCCATAACCACCGGAACTCCCGTCGCTCGGATAGCGTCAGCCATGGCATAGGCCCTGGCTACCATCCTGGTCATAGCACCGATGCCCACGAGCCCGATCTTCTCTTCGCGGACGAATTTCGCAATTTGGGCTTCGTCCATGGGTTGGGCATTGCCATCGATTAGCAGAACTTCATGCCCTGGAGGAGTGAGCGCCTGCAGCAGAAACATCCAGAGGTGGGGCATGAAGTTGCGGGTCACACCATTGTCGGGGCTGTAAAGTAGAATTCGCATAAGCAAAGGTCCATTCGATGCGTGTCTCGTGACTCCTGTACTGCTCATCGCGGGGAAAAGCAACCGTCAAAATGCGCCAGATTCAGTTTTTTCCGACCTAATGACAGATCGGAAACCAGGCCAGAGCACTGTGTATCAAAGATGCATTGAATAGAT
>JAFAGX010000590.1 GCA_019237515.1 Acidobacteriaceae bacterium | reverse complement strand
AAGCTTGATACCAAGGGACGCATTCTGCTCGCGATCAACGGTAAGAAAGAAGAGCGTTCGTTGCTGATCCGCGATGGCACAAAAATTGTTGCTTTAGCAGTCTTGGAATCGCCCAAAGTCACAGATACGGAAGTTGAGAGGTTTGCCAGTCAGAAGAATGTGCTCGAAGCAGTGCTCAGGGAAATTTCGATGAAGCGGCGCTTCGTTAAGCAATACCCCATCGTCCGCAATCTGGTTTTTAATCCGCGCACTCCGATTGACGTTTCCCTGGCTCTTCTGAAAAATTTGTTGATTCAGGACCTCCGCAATTTGTCTGGCAATAAAGAAGTTTCTGATACCTTGCGCAAGCTGGCCACGAAGATGTTCCGCCAGAAACTTGATGTGACAAAAAAGAGCTAGCAGGCGATCCGCGAACTCACTACACCACCTACTTCACAACTACGTCACTGACCTGAAGGGTCGGGTAGCCTTGGTTCCAGTCAGCACTGACGTGCTCAAAGGTGAGGCGAAAGGGCTTGTTTTGACCCGGGGCGAGCGGCGACACGGCTAAATCGACGGCGTCTGGATACGGCCCGCCGGTCTGCAATATGCGCAATGGCAGATCTTCGATTTGAGCGACCTGATCCATAGAATTCTTGAACTCCACATGAACCGTCGCGTGCGTGACCGTTTTGTCCCCGGCATTTGTCACTGTTCCATCGATGTAGGTGACGCTAGCCCCGACAAAATTCTGGGCTTGACTCATTTTCACATCAGTGATTTTCAGGTTTGCCGCGTAAGGATGGAGCGTCGCAGGGCCTTTGGACGAACCGCGGGAGAGTAGGACGATAACGCCCATCAGAATGACGACTATTACGGCTGCAATCAGGATTGGGCGCAGGTTGGATTCGCGTTCAGGTTGTCCTAGCGGAGATGGTTCGATGAGCCCACCCACGCTGTGATTGTAGATGGTAGGTTTTGGATTGTCGATTTTAGGAAGCTGATCGTGAAGAACACGAAGGTTCACGAACGGCGTGTTGCAATATCATGTTTAGTGAAACAATGACTCTGGCTGACGAATTGAAGAACAGCTGCCGATCAGAATTCGAAGTAGCCGTTGCCAGCTTCGCGACGCGCGCGCCCGTCCGTACCAGTTGCGGGTAACAGTCCAGCAAGGCCGCGCAGATTGTCCCAAGCGGCCTCATTCAGCGCTGGATCAGAACTGACCATTTCGCGCAGCATTTCCCAGGCGGCGACATTCAGGGCACCTTCCGGCGGTGGCCCCATAGCCAGCGAAACCGAACATTGCGGGCAAAAACAGATGCGCTGGGCCGCGGATTTCTGACGAGGGCGAATTCCGACCGTCTGCGCAAACATGTAGACCGCTACCGACTTGTCTCCCGACTCGATTTCCCGACCGCATCGAAGGCAACGCAACTGTTCCACAAAATGACCCTTAGTAGGTCACGAATACTTCCTTGGAGCACCGATGCGCAAGTACGCAGGATGATTCCTGACTTGGGCGAACCAGACTGGGTTCTAGGCAGGAGCAGAGGTCATCGTGCACTCTGCTGGCGTGGACGTGAGGATTAAAGCCACGCATGGACAGGTCGTTGGGATCGGCTTCGGGCCCCGGAGCAGGCGTTCCGGAGCCAAATTTCTTCGCCTGGCACATCTGCGGCGCTTGAAGGAGTGTGAGAAAGTCGCGGCCGTATGCTACCGCATGCGTCCGAACGGCGTGCAATTTCTCTTGGTGCAAACGAAAAAAAGACGCTGGACGTTTCCGAAAGGCAGCGTGGAACCCGGGTTGACGCATGCGCAGGCAGCAGCGCTGGAAGCGTTTGAAGAAGCCGGCGTTCACGGGCGGATGCAGGAGGCGTCCTTTACGAACTACCTGCATTACAAATCGCACAACACCGCATTTACTCGAATCAAGGTTAGCGCTCATTTGTGCGAGGTTACGCGCCTGGAGCCGCCACCAGAGGCGGGGCGCAATCGAACCTGGTTTTCTGCGGAAACTGCCAAAGACCGCCTCCGGGAGCGTCGCAATTCAGACCACGGACGGGAGTTGGCGCGGGTTGTGGATCGCGCAATGGGGAGAATTCTTCGCCTTCAGCGTTTTCAGATCAGCGAAGTGCGAACTCCAATCCGCCAGCCGTTACTCTCCACCGACCGTTAATCCGTCAATCCGGATTGTGGGGCAAGCCATGGCCCCGCGGAATTCGAGATCGTTGGCGATTTCTGAGATGTTGAAAAACATCTCTTTCAAATTGCCCGCCACCGTGATTTCTTCCACCGGATAAGCGAGTTCGCCGCCAGAAATCCAGAGACCTGAAGCGCCACGGGAATAATCGCCCGTGACCAGGTTGGCGCCGTGACCTAAAAACTCGGTCACATACAGGCCTTCCTTGATTTCGGCGATGAGTTGTGGCGGAGTTTTTGTTCCCGGCTGCAGGAAGTAGTTTCCCGGGCCAATGCCCGGAGTTCCTGCAAGGCCGCGTGAGGCGTTCGCGGTCGTTTGTAATCCAAGCTTCTTGGCCGTGTAGGTATTCAGGAGATAGGACTTCAGCACTCCGTTTTCGATCACGACTGTACGCCGGGTAGGAATTCCTTCGCCATCAAATGGGCTCGAACCGAAGCCTCCGGGCATGGTTCCGTCGTCGATTATGTTGACGCGATCGGCTGCGATCTTCTGGCCCAATTTGCCGGCGAGAAATGAGGCACCGCGATACACCGAATCGCCGTTCACGCCTTCGAATATGTGATCGAGCATCGAGACGGCTACGAGTGGATCGAGCACAACCGGAACATGCGCGGTTTTGACTTTCCTCGCGCCAAGGCGCCGGATGGTGCGCTCGGCAGCCTTTTTTCCGACGTGCTCAGGCGATTCCAATCGGCTCAGACTACGCGCCACCGAAAACCAATAATCGCGCTGCATGGCCCCATTCTCCGATTGGGCAATGGGAACGGCCGCAATTGAACAATACGAGCGCTTGTACTCACCAAGAAAGCCGTGGGAGTTGGCGAAAATCTTATGTCCGGTTGCTGCGTCGAACGAGCCACCATCCGAATTCTTGATGCGTGGATCAAAATCAAGCGCGGCTTTTTCTGCGCGACGCGCATAGCTGATGCGCTCCGGCCCTGGCAGCGAATAGACGTCGGTGGAGTACAAATCGAGATCCCCCGCCCATGAGCCGAGTTGCGACGAGTCGGGGATTCCGGCAAAGGGATCTTCGGATGTTATTTTTGCCAGATCGAGAGCGGATTTCAGCATGCGGTCCAGGCCTTCGCGGGAGAAATCGCTAGAGTAGGTGCTGGCCGCCCGCTTGCCGTAGAAAACGCGAACGCCGATAGCCTTCGAGCCCGATTCTTTCAGGGTCTCGACTTGGCCGAGCCGGACAAGCGTGGAGAATTCATCGCCTTCACGGATCACGCATTCGGCCGCGGTGGCACCGCCTGACATTGCCCGGCGCACAATTTCCTGGGCAATTTCCTTCAGATCAGTTTCGAGTTGCTGGTTTCGCGTTTCGAGTTGAGTAGAGGACATAGAAAATCGGTAATTCCAAAAAGCAGATCCCTTGCACGTTTTCGCCGCGCACGCGTGGTTGCAAATGGCTCGGAACGACAAGAACCAAATTTATTGCATGAAGCCGCCGGGGTCTTTACGGGCGGTGCCGCCAACAGTTAACCGATCTATTTTGATCGTCGGGATGCCCACCCCCACAGGCACAGCCTGACCGTCTTTGCCGCAAGTCCCGACCCCTTCATCAAGCTTGAGATCGTGGCCCACCATGGAGACGCGAGTGAGCACGTCAGGACCGTTGCCGATCAGCGTAGCACCCTTAATCGGTGCGGTGACTTGGCCGTCTTCAATCAAGTAAGCTTCTGAAGCAGAAAAGACGAACTTGCCATTCGTGATATCAACCTGTCCGCCGCCGAAATTAACCGCGTAGATGCCGCGTTTCACCGATCGGAGGATGTCCTGAGGATCATCGTTCCCCGCCAACATGTAGGTATTCGTCATGCGCGGCATCGGGATGTGCTCGTAACTCTCGCGCCGTCCGTTGCCGGTATCAGGCATTCCCATGAGGCGAGCAGAAAGCTTGTCGCTCAAATAACCCTTCAGGATTCCATTTTCGATCAGCACGGTGTTTTGAGTCGGCTGGCCTTCGTCATCGACGTTCAAAGAACCGCGGCGCCATGGCATTGTTCCGTTATCGACCACGGTACATTTCTCGCTCGCAACCTTCTTGCCGATCAGGCCGGCGAATGCGGATGTCTGCTTCCGATTGAAGTCAGCTTCCAACCCGTGGCCGACGGCCTCATGCAGCAGCACTCCCGGCCATCCAGGACCCAATACGACTTCCATTTCTCCGGCTGGAGCCTCTCGGGCATCGAGTTGCAGTAGTGCTTGGCGCGCCGCTTCTTTCGCGAAGTGCTCGGGTCCCTTGTCGCCAAAAAAGAAATCC
>JAFAGX010000582.1 GCA_019237515.1 Acidobacteriaceae bacterium | reverse complement strand
CCGCGTCTTGAATTTCGATACCTGCATGGGTCAACGTCAAACCGGTCGAGCGATCGAGCTCTACCCGCGACTTTACATAGGCGGACGTTGCCGCAACGTAATTGGACTCTGCCTTCGCCAAATCTCTTTGCGTTTGCAGCACAAGATTGCTGGTAGAAGCTCCCAAAGCTTTCTTCTTTTGCTCGATTTCAAAGGTTTGCTGGGCGAGACCCCTGGCCTTGCGGGCGGTATCAACCCGGGAGCGATTCTGCATCAGCGCATACTGTGCGTTCCGTACTTCGATCCCAATCTGATTGTGCAACTGCTGCAAATGCAGTTGGGCCTGCCTGTATTCCAGTTGGGAGCGAATCTGATCCGCCTGCGCGGCGCGATTGCGAATGGGAATGTTCAGATTCAAACCAATAGCGTAGTCGGGCGAGTTATTTTTGAACAAATTCGTAAATGCAGTCGAGTATCCGGTGGGATTCACGGGCTCAATCGGCGGCCCACCATATCCAGTATTCTGAAGCCCAGCCAAACCATACGCCCCATACCAGGTGACCAGGTCTAATTGCGGCTTCATTGCATTCGCGGCAGCTTTTTTGGAAAGCTCGCGGTTGCTTAGATCCATGCGCGCTTCCGCCAGCTCCGGGCGATGCTGCTCGGCGTCTTTGATCAGGTCCTGGATGGGAGTGATCGGTTCCTTCTCCGGAATATCCATTGTGTCGGTCGGAACGACTGATGCGGACGCTAGCAGCGGATCACTGAGGTCGCGCGTAATGGCATTCTTGATCAACAACTCTTGCAATTGCAATTCATTCTGGGAGAGCAGCAGGTCCTGGCTCGCGGTTGCCTCCTCACTTTCGGCCTTCATGACTTCTATCGGCGCAATTGCACCGATTCGGACTTGCTCGCGATCATCGGAAAGTGTTTTTTCTGCCAGCTCCAGCGAGCGTTCTTTTACTTTGACATCTTCATAGGCGTTCACCAGGTCCCAATAAATATTCTGGATTTGCGATACAGTGGCGATCACTTGCGCCCGGAATGCTACATCGGAGATTTCGCGGTTGGTACGCGCGATTCGGATGAACCTCATATTAGGAGCGAAGCCGAATCCTGCGAGCAAGTGTTGCCGCAGGCTGATTCTGAAGCCGCTGTCGAGTTCCGGTGAAAGAATGCTGAACAAGCTGTTGCTGGTAATCCGGTCGTTATTAAAAGTCATACTCATCAGTGTGCCGGTGGCAAATCCCTGGCTGTAGTTGAAGTTTGCGACGCCCAAATTTTGTTGCAGTGATGAAACGCCGTACAGCACTTTGCTTGCCTCGGGAATCGTGGCGTGGTCAATATTCAGCCCGCTGGTAAGGATCGGATCAAAGCTGTCGATGGGAGTGCCCACACCAAGAGTCGACTGCACCAATCCGGATGCACCCGTACCCGCGCCCCCGGCACCTCCTGACGTGCCGCCCGCACCCGCACCGGGCGCGCCAGTGCCAAAGCCGCCGATGCCGCCACCGGGAGTTCCCTGCACCAATCCGGTGTCAACGCCGCGGACCGCCTGGCCGGATTTAGCACGCAAAATGTCAGTGTCGGCGATGGAGAGATTGAAACGAGCAATGGCCAAATCCAGATTGTTCTCCAGTGCAAGCCCAACTGCGTCGCTCAACGACAAACGCAGCTTGCCGTCTGTTAATAAGGTCTCGATTCGAGGCGTGTTTCCAAACCTAGGCGGAGCAACCTGTCGCGCCGTGTACGGCGCGAGCGGATTAGGGAAATACGACTTTGGCTTCGAATAATCCAGAAAACTCTGTGCCTGCGCCCCAGTGGGGAGAACCAAACCCAAGAATGCGAACATGAACACAAACTTCTGAAATTTGGCTGGAATTGGATTTAGAACAGTCATAACTCTCCTCAAGTATTCGCCTCACTCGTAGCGCAACGCGACCATCGGATCGATTTTGGCAGCGCGCCGTGCGGGAACGTAGGCCGCTAGCAGCGCAACCAGCAGAATCAGTGCTGGAACGGCGAAGTACAACCCAGGCTCACGGAAGTGGAAGCCCAAAAGGTTAAAGCTCGCCTCGAAGATTCTCGGCAGCGGCAGCGCCACGACCGTTCCGACAGTGGCGCCGATCGCTGCCATTGTCAGACTCTCCCGCAAGATCATCCCGAGCACATCGCGATGCTTGGCGCCCAAAGCCATGCGAATTCCAATCTCATGCGTTCTGCGAGCAACGGAATAGGCAATCAGGCCGTAAATCCCGATCGCCGCGAGCAGCAAGGCGAATAACGCGAAACTACTCATGACATGCATGAAAAACGGATTTCCGGCTTTTTGTAACTCGATCAGAGCTGGCATTGTCATCACCCGAGCCAATGGAAGTTCGCCATCAATCTGCGCAACGCTCTGGCGTAGGCTGGCGCTCAGCCCACCCGGGTCACCGGTCGCCTGAACCATGATCGAAAATGACGGAACGGGCCGCTGAGAGTAGGGTTGGTAAACCTCGGGATCGTAGCGCACTTCCTCTGAGTAAGTCTTTACGTTGCCGACCACGCCGACGATTTGGCTCCATTCGGTTGTTCCGCTACTCAGTTCCAGCTTGATCCGTTTCCCGAGTGGATCTTGACTTGCCAGGAAGCGATGGACGAATTCCTGGTTTACAACCACGACGTGTGGTGCGTCCGCATTGTCCATCTCTGTGAACCTTCTGCCACGCAACAGGGGAATGCTCGCTGTCTTGAAGTAATCACTCGTGACAACAACATCAAGTGCGCTCGGCCGCCGATCGGGTTCTGAGTCGGGTTGCCCATCGATCCGCAGGGGAACACTATCCGGGCCGGTAGCTGGCAGATCAGAGGCAACGGCGACCGCCTCGCTACCAGGAATCGCCTGCAGGCGAGCAAGGAGGTTCTGCACAAAAAGGCGCCGCTGAGACGCATCTGCATAACGAGCTCTATCCAGCGTTAAACCGGCCGTAAGCAGGTGCTTTGGTTGAAAACCCAAGTTCTGGTGTTCGACTTGAAGCAGCCCCTGGATTAACAATCCAGTTCCGATAAGCAGAAACAGCGCCAACGCAAGTTCTCCGGTAACCAGAATCTGTCGCAAGCGGCTTTGTGAACGTCCGGAAGAACTCCCCCGGCTTTCTTCGTTCAGTGTTGCACTCAATTCTGATCTGGACGCTTTTAGGGCTGGCGCCAAACTGCACAGAAAAGCGGAAAGCACGGAAATACCCAGCGTGAAGAGCAGAACGTTTCTATCGAGCCTGAGCGGAACCGCACTCATCACCTCGGCGAAATTCAGACTGGCGCGAACAAAGTGGATGCCCCAGTTGCTTAGGAGAATACCGGCTGCACCACCGAGAATTGCGATGATGCAGCCCTCTGCGAGCAGTTGGCGCACGATATCCAACCGCTTCGCACCGAGTGAGACGCGTATGGAAATCTCTTTTTGCCGTCCAGTGGACCGCGCCAGTAGCAGGCCTGCAACATTTGCGCAGCCGATTACTAATATGAAACCTACCGCAGTCATTACCAGGATGAGGCCCGTGCGAATATCGAAGTTGTAGATCAGGAAGTTGGGCAGGGTTCGCACCACGGCTCCCCAGCCTTTCTCGGTTTCCGGAAACTCCCTCTGCGCCTGGAGAGCCAATGTGCCCATTGCCGCGCTGGCCTGCTGCACGGTCATGCCAGGTTTTAATCGCGCGAACAAAGTTAACGAACGACTATTCCGGGCGCTTGGGCTCTGGTCCGTGGCTGTGATCGTCAAAGGAATCCAAAGCTCGGGTATGTATCCCAGCATCCGGAAACTCTTGGGCATAATTCCAATTACCGTCCAGTCTTCTCGATTCAACCGGATAGTTCGGCCCACGATTGACGGGTCCGAACCGAAGTGTCGGAGCCATAAATCGTGGCCCAAAATCAGCACGTGATCGCGGCCGGGCTGATCCTCGTTATCTAGAAATGTTCTCCCGATCTGTGGTGCAGCCCCAAGGACAAGAAAATAATTTGGAGATACCGCGGCTGCGTGCAAAGACTCCGGCTGGCCCGATCCTGTGGTTCCCAAACTCACGGCTCGGTCTTCGTCCGCAGCCGCGATACCTTCAAATAGATTGTTCGTTTTCCGCCAAGCCAAGTAATTGGGGACGGAAACAGTCCACGCGTCCGCGTGAAAAAGCTGATTAGGATTTACTGAGGAAATGACAGCGACACGGTTGGGATCCCGCCCTGGTGGCGATTGAAGCAGAAAGCCGCTCACCAAACTGAACATGGTCGAGTTCACCGCGATTGCTAATGCAAGGGTCAGCGACGCCACAGCGGTGAAACCTGGGCTCTTTCGCAACTGTCTTGACGCGAAGCGAAGATCGGTTAGCAAAGTTTCCATTTCAGCACCTCATTCATAGCGCAACGCTATCATCGGATCGATTTTGCTTCCGCGACGCGCGGGCAGAAACGCCGCCAGCGCCGCCACTGCACCAAGCAGCAAAATAACTCCGATCAAAGAAATGGGATCTGTGGCTTTCAGTCCGAATAGGAAGCTCTGCAATATTTGGCTGCTAGCGAGGGCGATGGGGATTCCAACCGCCACGCCGACAACCACCAGCAACATGCCCTCCCGCAAAAGCATTTGGACTACATCGCGTCGTGCGGCACCTAACGCCATGCGAACGCCAATTTCTCGGCTACGTCCAGCAACCGTGTATGACATCACGCCATACAGGCCGACACAAGCCAGCAGCAGTGCCAAGATACCGAAGAATACTGAAAGCCTTGCCAGGGCGATTTGATTGCCAGCAGCATCGCTCACCAAGGTGTCGACCGTCTTGACGAATGAGATAGGCAAATTGGCATCGACCGCCTTGATCTGACTGGTTACATTGGTGACCGCGGCAGGGGTAAAGCCCTGGATTTGCGCTTCGAGCACGATCTGCACGGGTTTTGGCACCTGCTGATATGCCATGTAGAAGCGGGGTTTAACTGCTACCCGGATCACGTCGCTGTGATCCTTCGCATCGCGAGAAATCCCAACAATGGTGAGTGGCTTATCCTGCCAATCCGCATCGTCGATGCGGAACTGACGACCGATGGGATTCTGTCCGTGGAAGAAATGCTTGACCATGGCTTCGTTGACGACTGCAACCCGATTCGAAGTGGCCGTGTCGCGTGCCTCGATGCCCCGGCCTGCAAGGATGGGGATGCCGACCGCTCCGAAATAGTCGGGACCAACGTAGTCCTCCAGAGCGCTTCGATCCTCTCGGCTCTCGTTGAAACCGGGAACAATGATTGGGTCATCCGAATCAGTTCCGGCGAACAATCCATTAGATGAGTAGGTGACCGCGTGCACCCCCGGCGTGCTCGCCAGTTGCGCCACAAGCTGACTGGCAAGCAACTTCATTTTTTCGTTGTCGTACCCGGCGGAAATCGGGTCAATCCGAGCAATGACAAGGCGGTCGCGATCGTAGCCGAAGTCCTGCGCCATGAGTTTTTGCAAGCTGCGCACCAGTAGACTGGCCGCAAAAAGCACTAATAACGAGAGAGCCACTTGTCCAGCGATCAATCCCTTGCCGAGGCCGAAGCGGGAACTTCTTTCCGGAGTGGAGCGGCCCGATTCTTTCAAAGCGGGAGAGACCTGAACCCGCATCGCGCGCAGCGCAGGTATGAGACCAAAAAGCAATCCAGTGACCAACGAAATGAAAATGGTGAACGTGAGGACCCGTGCATCGGGCCGCAGCGGAAGAGTTGTGTCGGATCCAAAGATTGTCACGAGCAGACGCACACCCCAAACTGCAAGCAGCGAACCTGCGATTCCGCCGAGAAGAGCCAGCAGGATACTCTCCGTGAGTAGTTGTCTTAACAAACGGCCCCAGTTCGCCCCAACAGCCAGGCGGACCGCAATTTCCCGACGCCGAGCAGTTGCACGGGCAATCAGAAGATTGGCAACGTTTACACACGCGATGAGTAGCACCAGGCCGACAATGCCCATCAGCAGCAGCAACGGGAGCTTGTAATCGGTGCGCAAGTCGGAGACGCCCATGCCGCCGGGAGCGACGTCGATCTTCATGTGCGTTTCACTAATTTCGTTTCTATCGTCGGTGGAGAGGGCCGCTCCGTAACTTCCCTTCAATGCCTGCTGGAAGACAATGTTCAAGTTCGCCGCCGCGTGAGCTGGATTGATGCCCGACTTAAGTCGGCCCATAAGCGTCAGCCACGACACATTGCCTGAATTCAGGAAGTGACGTCCGCGAATAATTTCCGGCTGCATGCTGATGGGAACGAACAGCGCCATCTGCTCACCCACCACTTCACCGTCGAAGCCGGGCGGCGCCACGCCGATGACAGTAAAAGGGAAGCCATTGAGACGAATGTCGCTGCCAATAATGGATGGCGACATGGCGAATCTGCGCTGCCAAAACCCATAACCCAGAACGACCACCGGATTGGCGTTCTCAGCCGTATCGTCAGACTCGGTGATCAGACGTCCTGCAGCGGGCTGCAGCCCGAGCACACTGAAATAGTTTCCACTTATCATGCGGCCGGTAATTTTTTCAGCTGAAGCTTCATCTGCAGCAGCGTTCAGCTCGATATGGTGATCCGTAGCTGCGGCACAAAGGCCAGTAAACACAGAGTTATTGTCGCGGAGCACCTTATAAAGAGGGTAAGAAAAGATGTCTGTCCGAGGCGTGCCGTTGGAACGAGTGTTGGGAATGCTCGGATCGCCGACCGACACCAACTGCTCCGGATGGCTTACCGGAAGCATCTTGAGCAGCAGTGCATTCACAATAGTGAATATCGCGGTGTTCGCACCAATTCCCAGCGCCAACGTAATTACAGCAACAGTGGTGAACCCCGGGCTCTTGCGGAGCATGCGAATTGCGTAGCGGACATCTTGAAATAGAGTTTCCATTCCTATCTCGTGGCAGCGGCAGGTGCGGTCGTCTGCGGGTTGGCGGGATCGCTGGTGATCCAGCCATCGAACAGTTGAATCGTACGGTGCGCGTAAGAAGCGTTCACTTCCGAATGTGTGACCTGAATGATGGTTGTGCCTTGATCGTTGAGCTTCTTGAACAGCTCCATGATTTCTTTCGCCTGACTGGAATGCAGATTCCCGGTCGGCTCATCAGCGAGAATGAGTTTCGGATTCCCGACCACGGCGCGGGCAACCCCCACCAACTGCTGCTGCCCGCCGGAGAGCTGGTTGGGAAACAAATCTTTCTTGCCGACGATCTGAAACCGATCCAGAATCTCTGCCACCATGCTTTGCCGCTGTGAGCGCGAGATGTTGCGGTATGAAAGCGGAACGTCGAGGTTTTCGTACACGGTGAGATTGTCGAGCAGGTGATAGCTCTGAAACACAAAACCAATATATTTTCGGTTCAGGTCAGCGCGTTTTTTGCGATCGAGTTTGTGGACTTGATTGTCGAGCAGGCAGTATTCGCCCGTCCAACTGTCGTCGAGCATTCCAACAATGCTGAGAAGGGTGGATTTCCCGGAGCCGGACGGACCCATGATGGTAAGGAACTCGCCTTCCCGAATATCAAGGTTGATGCGGCGCAACACGTAAGTCACACCGGCGCCGGTCTTGTAAAATCGTTCGACGTTGCGAAGTTGAATCATCGCCTGCCTTTATGTGGCACTAGTCGCGTGAAAGATGGCGTAGGCTGTGCATCTCATTCCTCGCGAAGCGCCATCATGGGATCAATTCTGGTTGCTCGTCGCGCGGGAATATAGCAAGCAAACAGTGCGACCAGGGTCAGCCCGGTCGCGACTAGCAGGTACGTCACCGGATCGGTTGCGCTCACAACCAGAAAACCCTTGAGCACCCGTGCGCTCGCGAATGCTCCTGCCGTTCCGACCAACAAACCAAGGCAGACGATGAAGAGCCCCTGCCGAAAAATCATTTTCAAAATGTCCAATGGCTCCGCGCCGATGGCCATGCGTATCCCAATTTCGTGGGTCCTTTGGTTTGCGGAGTAAGAAATGACGCCATACACTCCCACCACCGCCAGAATCAATCCCAGTAGGCCCATGGCAGCTGCAATGCCGGCGGCAATTTGAAAACGGAGAAGCCCGTTGAGCGTGTTCAAAGCTTCGGTCATTGTCTGCACGTCGAACACGGGCATGCCAGGCGCAAGCGATTCAATGACTTGTTCAATCTGGGGAATCATGCTAGCAGGAGCAACCGGAGTGCGAACCTGCAGGCTCTGCAGGGAGTTCCCCGAGTAATGCTGCGCGAACGGCAGATAGAAGTAAGGATTGATCGTTCCTGTAAAGGTTTGAACGTGTGCGTCTTTAACGACACCCACTACCTGGATGGAATGTTGTGGATCACTTCCGATTTTGAAGTACCGGCCGATAGGATCAGCGTCCGGCCAAAATTTCTTTCGCATCGCTTCGTTGATTAACGCTACGTATGGGCTGGTTTGAATATCACGGTCATCGATAGTCCGCCCACGCAGTAACGAGAGTCTCAATGTCGGCAAATAATCCGAAGAAACAACGTTATAGACAACAGGCGTCTTTGCCTCACCAGCGGGCGGTTGGTACCCGTCCACATCAACGAGATCATTCCCGCCGATATATCCCATCGGGGTTGCAGCAGCGGTGGTGGCCGACTCGACTCCCGGTATGGCACGCACCCGCTCCAATAGAGACTTGTAGAATGTGCGTCCCTGTTCTTCTTGATATCCAACCTCGGTCGGATCCATAGTGAAGTTGATCACGCCATTCCGCTCAAACCCGAGATCGGCTTGTTGCGCTTTCCCGAGGCTTCGGGTAAAAAGCATGGCAATAATCAACAACATCAGCGAGCCACCAACTTGCGCGATGACCAGCACGTCGCGTAGGCGATGCCGCCCGCCAACAATGCCGCGACCGGCTTCATGCAGCACCGTCGCTAAATCCTGTCGTGAGGCCCGCAGCGCAGGGATAAGACCCACGACCAGGCCGGTCGCCAGAGCAAGTGCCAGGGCAAAACCGAAGATGCGCCAGTCAAAACTGAAATCGAATCGCATCGGTATATCGAAATGGATGTTCATCGAACTCAGGTAGGTGCTTCCCCAGAGTCCGAGCAGAATGCCGGCAGCCCCGCCAGCCAGCGCCAGAACAACGCTCTCGGTGACCAACTGGCGCACGATTCGGCTACGAGCCGCTCCCAGCGCCGCACGGATTGCCATTTCGCGGGCACGAACCGTTGCCCGAACCAGCAGAATATTTGCGACATTTACGCAGGCGAGCAACAGCACCAACGTCGCCAATCCCAGAAACAATCCTGAGAGCACGACCATCGTGTTGTTAGGATCCGGCGCTGGCCTGGCTCGCAGCTCGGGAAAGATTCGCAAGCTCTCGTTCTTGTAAGCATCGGGATACTGCTGCGCCAGGCGTTGCCCCACGACGTCCAGTGTGGCTTGCGCTTCAGTAAGGCTTACATTCGGACGCAAGCGTCCGTACAAGAAAACCATTTGTAACTTGCGGTTGCTCATGAAGTCCAGCGGATAGCCATCAATGAAAGCCATACCGAGCGGCAAATAGGCCTGACACTTCAAAAACCAACTAATTCCGTCAAAATTTTTCGGGCCGACTCCGACGATGGTGACTGGGTGCCCATCCAGCACCACTCTTTTCCCCACGATGTCCGCATCCCCGCCAAACCGAGTCTTCCAGAAAGAGTAGGAAATGACCATCACCGGATCGGCTCCCATCACCTCTCCCTCTGATGGGAGAATCAAGCGGCCGAGCGTGGGTTTGAGCCCCAGGATGGAGAAAAAATTCCCGCTGACATAGTTGCTCAGGATGCGATCCGTTTTGCCGTCGGCGCTGAGCCCATCCATGCCGAACTGGTACGCGAGCAGATCCGAAAAGATGTTGTTTGTCTGGCTGCGGATGTCACGGTACTCCGGGACGGAGAAGACGTTGTTCGTGGCGCCAGCTTTTTGCATCATGGTGAGCGTCGTGATCTGTCCGGGATCTTGCACCGGCAGCGGCCGCAGGAGAAATGAGTTCACCATGCTAAAAATTGTGGTGTTAGCGCCAATCCCCAAGGCCAAAGTGATCACTGCAACGGCGGTGAATGCCGGGGATTTTCGTAGCATCCGCAATCCGTACCGTACGTCCTGTAAGAAGGTCTCCATTATTCGTACCTCAACGCGTCCATGGGATCGATGGCGCTGGCACGTCTGGCGGGTATGTAGCATGCCGCTAGCGCCACAATGATCAGCAGCAGCGCCACTGCTATAAAGGTGATTGGGTCGTGCGTGCTCACTCCGAATAACAGGCTGGCCATGAGGCGCATAAGGACAAACCCAGCAACAAGCCCGATGGCCACCCCGATGATCGCCATCCTCCCGGCCTGCGACAGGACCATGCGCAATACATCGCCCTGTTTGGCTCCGAGCGCCATGCGAATACCGATCTCGTGAGTCCGTTGGCTTGCAATGTAGGAAATTACGCCGTAAATACCGACCGATGCGAGCACGGTGGCGAGGGCCGCGAAGATCCCCAGCAGCATCATTGCGAATCGCTGGGTCGCCAATGATTCTGCAATGACGTCGGTCATAGTCATGGTCCGGTAAACAACCATGTCGCCGTTCACCGACTGCACAGCACGGCTAATTGGGTGCACGTCGTGGATAATCTGCGGTTCGGTCCGAGCCACGGCTTGCATTCCATGTGCAAACAAACTCAAAAGTCCATCAGGAGTTTGAAAAAGCGAAAAATAACATTGCGCATGAACCGGGGATTTTTCATTCTCATCGAGCCCCCACTGCTTCACGTGCCCCGTAATACCAACAACCTCAGCAGTGAGATTGAGGATGCTGAAGTTGACGCGCGCGCCGATGGGATCACGATTGCCAAAAAACCTTCGAGCAAACTCTTCATCGATCACGACGACAGGTGCCGTAGTCTCGTTATCCGAATCCTGCAGAAAACGCCCCCGTCGTAATGGGACTCGCATCACCTGGAGGTAATCTGGCTGGGTCACGTAAAACAGCGATTCCTTCATTTCCGACTGCGTAAATGGTTTGGGCTCTCCTTCGAGCCACAGTGGGACCTCGGAATCCCCTTCCATCACGGAAGAACCGGCGGTCAGCGAGATACTCTGCACGCCCGGCACCGCGGCAATGGCGCCGTGAAGCTGACGAAATGCCGATCGGATTGCTGCGGGCGTGCTGCCCAGAGTCTTGCCAGACGCAAGCTCGAAGCTCATCACGCCGCGCGGATCGAATCCGGGATTGATGTACCACAGCTTGGCAATGCTCCGGATCATCAATCCAGCGCCCGCGAGCAATACCAACGCCAGAGCCATTTCCACGGCGACGATTACACCTTGTGTCCGGTGCCGTCCGCTGGAGCCTCTCCCGCCTTCTTTCAAAATCTCCTGGAGGTTCGTCCCGGCGATCTTCCATGCGGGTATTGAGCCGAAAAGAATGCCGGCCAGTATCGACGCGCCCAATGTAAACATCAGGACCGGACCGTCTAGATGAATTTCGTCGGCGCGGGGCAAACCATCGGGCAGCACCTTAATGGCCGCCTGGGTTCCCCATGCGGCGATCAGCAAACCCAGCGCTCCGCCGATCAGCGCCAACAGTAGGCTCTCGGTCAGCACTTGCCGCACGATTCGTCTTGGGCTCGCGCCAAGAGCCGTTCGCACCGCGACCTCACGCATTCTGGCAGTCGATCGCGCCAGCAGCAGGTTAGCCACGTTTGCGCAAGCGATCAACAGAACAAAACCTACGGCGGCCAGAAGCACCAGGAGGAATGGGCGGACGTTTCCAAAAAGGTTATGCTCGTCTCCAACCAGGTTTTGTTTTAGCGGAACGAGGGTTACGCCGCTATTCTTGTTGCTGTCAGGATAGATTTGCGCGAGATGGGCGGCGACCGCGTTCATGTCCGCTCTCGCTTGCTCAACCGTGACCCCCGGTTTCAGTCTGCCCACGGCATCCATACCCATGCCTGTGTGCCGATCGCGAAACAGCGGATCGTTCCACTGGCCGAGCGGAATGAATACGTCCTTGTCCTCACCAAAATTATTGTTGCGGTAGTGGAAGCTCGCCGGAATGATCCCAACAATGGTGTACAACGTATCGTTCAGATCGAGAGACTTTCCGACAATGTCGGGCGAGGAGCCAAATTTTTGCTTCCAGAGCTCCTGCGTGATTAGCGCTACAGGCGCTCCGCCTAGCAGGTCCTCTGATTCGGTGAATGTTCGACCTAACAGGGGTTTCACACCGAAGATCGGAAAGAAGGAAGCTGAAACCATTCCACCTTTCAGCCGTTCCGGATTGCCCAATCCAGTGAGATTGAAATCTTCCGAACGATACGCCGCGATAGCGGCAAACGAACGATTGTCCCTTTGCCAATCAAGGAAATTCGGATACGGGATCGAAGCTTCGGTGAAGTGGGAACTCCGCTGATAGATAGCCACCAACTCGTCCGGTTGCGGATATGGCAGCGGATTCAGGAGCACGCCACTCACAACCGAAAAAATGGCGGTATTGGCGCCGATCCCCAAGGCCAAAGTAATGATGGCCACAGCAGCGAAGCCCGGCGACTTGCGCAGCATGCGGAAACCGTAACGAACGTCCTGAAGCAATGTTTCCATTAGGCAACCTCAACACTCTCCTCGACCACCCGGCCATCAAAAAGATGAATCTGCCGTTCGGCATGCTTAGCGAATCTGGGATCGTGCGTCACCATGCAGATCGTCGCACCTTCACGATGCAGGTCGCGCATTAAATCCATGACTGCTTCAGCATTGCGGGAATCAAGATTGCCTGTGGGCTCGTCGGCAAGCAGGATAGCCGGCGAACCTCCCAGCGCTCGCGCGACAGCGACCCTCTGTTGCTGACCTCCGGAAAGCTGCGATGGATAGTGCTTCGTGCGATGGCTCATCCCGACACGCTCCAGTGCCGTGTGTACGCGTTGCTTGCGTTCCGCGGAAGGCATGCCGCGATAGGTCAACGGAAGCTCCACGTTCTCGTACACGTTCAGATCACCGATGAGATTAAAACTCTGGAAAATAAAACCGATTTCGCGATTGCGAATGCGAGAGCGTTCACTGACATTGAGATTCGCGACAGACTGGCCATTGAGGATGTAGCTTCCATCCGAGGGCGAGTCCAGCAAGCCGATCAGCGCCAGAAGCGTCGACTTGCCGGAGCCAGACGGTCCGGCGATCGACACGTATTCCCCTTTGCGAATCTCCAAATGAATTCCCGAGAGCGCGTGAGTCTCCACCTCGTCGGTGTAGAAGACCTTCGTGATGTTCTCCATGCGAATCATCGTGCCGTTTGTTGCAGCCATGCCGATTCCTTTCGTGATCCTGTTTTGCTCCGTGAACGCTGTCCTCTGTGGTGCTCCGTTATCATTGCAAACCACGGAGGACACAGAGGAGCACAGAGTATCCTTACTCCAACCGAATGCGATCGAAGTTGTCCCAGCGCGACATGTCAGACAGAATCACCTGGTCGCCCTCTTTTAATCCTTGCAAAATTTCTACCGTGTTGACCGAACTCCGACCGAGCTTTACTTGCGCCCGCACTGCATTGGTGCTATCGGGTTCCAGCTTGAACATCCCCACCGTGCTTTGCTCCTGGCCGAACGCAGGACGGCCGACGTATAACACGTTCTGCATTTTTTCCAAATCAATCGTCCCGTCGACACTGAGATCAGGCCGCGCGCCTTGAGGCAAGGAACTGTCCAGTGCAACGTCTACCGTGACCGTCCCGTTCTGTACAGACGGATCAATACGCGTAACGTGACCAGAAATTACGCCATTATGCGTGTCAACTGAAGCGGGTTGGCCGAGCTGAATGTCCTTGGCCTGGGTCTCGGCGATCTTCAGTTCAGCTTTCAGGCGCTGCGGCTGGACCACTTTCGCCAAGGTTGTACCCGGGGTCACCCACTGCCCGACCTTCAATGGCAACTCCTGCAGAACCCCAGCGATTCCCGCCCGCACTCGCAACTTGTCAAATTGCTGCTGCTTTAGTTGAGCCAACGCGCGGACCTGTTCAAGTTCCGCCTGTTTGGCTTGCAGCTGTGCCTGCAAAACCTCCGAGCTGTTGACCAGTCTTTGTTTTTCGATGTCGTTGCGCGTCGACAGCTCGTCAGCCTTCTGGTTGGAAACTTTCTCACTGAGTTCCGAGATCACACCCAGTTTCGCCAGCTGAGTATCGATATCGGCCTGCATTTTGGCCTGGCTGTACTCCGATTGCGCCTGCGCAGCCAGCGATTTTTGGGCCAGCACCTGGCTGGCAAGCTGGGTTTGCAGGTTCTTGTAATCCGCCTCATCCGCTTTCAGCTTTAGTGACGCGTCCAGCGTTTCCTGCTGAAGCTGCGGGTTGCTCATTTCCAGTAATACGGTCTCTGGCTTCACAGAAGTTCCGGGGAGCTCGATAATTTTTTCAACCCGGCCCTCGGTGATGGCTGGAATCCATTGGATCGAGCCTTCCATAGGAACCAGCGTTCCCAGGCCACGCACTTGCCGAAGTACAGAGCCGCGCTTTACGGTATCAATCCAGACAGTAGAGCGTTCCACGGTAGGAGCGGCGGGCTTCAACCGCGATAGCCCCATCGTCACCAGGACGAGAAATATAATTCCAACGGCTATATAAATGATCTGGCGACGGCGTTTCTGTCGCGCAACGTTCGGGCGGGCAATATCCATACCAACACAAGTGGCACGCCTTCTACCACAGCCTTGAGGATCTAATCCGCGTGTCTTGAGCAGTTTGGGTGAGAAGTGCGTTGCAGGAACTTTGTGCTTTTGCCCGTTCGTGGGATGCAGTGTCCGAATACGAACAGGGCGCGATCAGGTCCGGGAAAAACGGATCTCGCTTAGGCTCGTGCTTTGTCGATCATTTCGTTCCAAATGCCTTTTGACTTCAGAATGAGCTCGACAGCCTCGCGGACGGCGCCCTGACCAGCAATGGCCGTTGTAACGTAATGCGCGGCTTTCTTGACTTCGGGCACCGCGTTACCAACGGCAATGGCTAAACCTGCGCGGCGCATCAACGGTAGATCGGGAAGATCGTCGCCCATGTAAGCAACAACCGGGTCGGTTGCTGCTGCCTTTCGCAAAATTTCCTCGTACGCCGGCATTTTAAGGGGCTGCTTCATGTAAATGAAATCCATATTCATTTCGTGTGCGCGACGGAGCAGCGCGGAACTCTCGCGGCCGGTAATGCAGCCCGTCAGCAGGCCCGCAGTGTGAGCCAGCGTAAGCCCCTGGCCGTCGTGAGCATCAAAAGTTTTGATTTCGAGGGCAGTTCCGTCGTTTTGCGAAAGCAGGGTGACGGCGCCCGAAGTCATTGTGCCGTCCACGTCCATCAGCAATAGTTTGATTTGGGCAGCTCGTTGTTTAAGGGCAGCAGATATTTTGGCGCGGGTTGTCAAAGAGTTCTCCCGAACCGAAATACGATACGCTAACACTCCAAGGAAATACAGAGAAGGACTGATCTCAAACAGCACGGCCAGCCACCAGGAGCAACGAGGCTGGGTTATTCTAGAAGGACTGTTTGGCGTCCGGAGCCTCACGGTTCGTTCCCTGCTGCCGACCTTGATCTCTGTGATCCAACTCGGTGTGGTCGATTACCAGACGGGGCTGCGCCTGCAGCAACGGCTGGTGGAGTTGCGCAAAGAAGATAAAATTGGGGACGCGATTCTCCTTCTCGAGCACAACCCGGTGATTACCCTCGGACGCAACGCAAAACGAGAAAACGTACTAGCTTCGGGCGACAAATTGGTGGAGCGGGGAGTTGAACTGTTTGAATGCGACCGCGGCGGAGACGTGACCTTTCATGGTCCGGGCCAAATCGTCGGCTATCCCATATTTGACCTAAGAGGGATGAACTCACCAAGCGGAAAACGGAAAACGCTCGGCGCCATAGACTATGTTCGGGGTCTGGAAGAAGTGCTTATCCGCACCTGCGCCGATTTCGGGATTTCCACCCAGCGGATTAAAGGCCTGACCGGCGTATGGACGGACCCTTTTCAGAGCGGGACGGGCGAACCGGCCCGTTCAGGCCGAAAACAGTGCGGCAGCGAGGAAGCGAAGATTGCCGCCATCGGCGTGCATATTTCGCGCGGAGTAACTTCGCACGGATTCGCGGTCAACGTAAATACCGAGCTCGATTACTTCAATCTGATTATTCCTTGTGGCATCGTTGCGAAACCCGTAACGTCCATGAAGAACGAGTTAGGGCGTGAGGTCTCGCTGGATGAAGTTGCGCATTCGATCTCACGCAATTTCGGCGTGGTTTTTCAGTCACAGATGCTTTGGCTGGAAGACCTCG
>JAFAGX010000579.1 GCA_019237515.1 Acidobacteriaceae bacterium | reverse complement strand
AGCGCCTGCGACATCCGCGACCTCGGGATGCACATCTCCGATCAGTACCGACCCTTTCGCGCGAAACGTTTCTTCGCGCTTGGCATTTCCTGCGAAGAACTGTTCGAATTCGGCGCGATCGGTTATCGTGTTCATGCCCACATCGATGACAGTTGCCCCCGGCTTGACATCTTCGCGGGTGATCATTCCGGCGCGCCCTATGGCGGCAACCAGAATATCTGCGCGCCGGCAAACACCCGGAAGATCGCGGGTTTTGGAATGACAGACGGTGACGGTCGCATTGGCGTTGATCAGCAGCATGGCCGTGGGTTTGCCCACAATGTCGCTCCGCCCTACCACCACGGATTCCTGACCGGCGATAGAGATGCCGCTGCGCTTCAGAATCTCCATGACCCCGGCCGGCGTGCACGGCACAAGTCCCGGGCGCTGGGTCGAGAGAAACCCGACGTTCATGGGATGAAATCCATCCACATCTTTCGCCGGATCCACTGCCATAAGTACCTGCTTGGCATCTATTTGTTTTGGCAATGGAAGTTGCACCAGAATGCCGTCAATCTCATCCCGCCGGTTCAGGTCGGAAACGAGCCGCAGTATTTCCTCAGTTGAAGCGTTTAATGAAGGCGTGTGCTTTTCGCTATAAATCCCGACTTCTTCGCAAGCTTTCACTTTTCCCCGAACATACACCTCGGAAGCGGGATTGTGGCCCACGAGCACGACAGCCAATCCAGGGCGCGTACCAGCCGCCGTCAGGCTTTTCACGTCCGCGGCTATTTCTGCCCGGATCTCTTTCGCGATTTTCGTACCGTCTAAGATGGTTGCGGCCATCAGACTCGGACCATTTGCAAACGAGATTGTATATGAGACGCCTTACTTACTCTTGCGTTTGAAATACGGGAATTCCTTGGTGCCGGCTTTCTTCAGATTCGCGTATGCGAATTGCTCGCAGCGATCGAGCGATTCCTGCAAATCCCGTAGAGCTTGTTCCCGTTGTTCTTCATCAGCTTCGCTTGGAACGGAAATAGTTCGGCCCACTCGCATCAGCGCCCGCGAGAACGGTTTCGGGATCATCAACTTATCCCATGTGTTCAAAACCCAAGCGTCGGTCAGCGCGATGTGAAACATCGCCATGGGCACGCCGGTAGCGCGGGCCAGCAGCGCCGGTCCGGGTTTGACGACATGACGCGGGCCGCGGGGGCCGTCCAGTGTGAAGGCCACAAGCCAGCCTTGTTCAAGTTCGCGGCGCATGCCAAGCAATGCGCGTACTGCAAAGCGGCTGCTCGAACCGCGCACCTTCACAAAGCCAAACTTCTGCATAATGCGTCCGGTATATTCCCCATCAAAGCTGTCGCTGCTCATTACTCGAATTTTCAAATCCCGCCAGAGATACATCGCGGGAATCATGCAGTCATGCCAAAACGAGTAGACATAAGGGCGACCCTCCAGGCTACCCGGGGACCCGTCTTCCCATGAAATCGAAAAGCGGATTGTAGGTCCGATTGCGCGGATCGCCAGGTATCCCACCCAGCTGATCAGCCAAAGCTGAACCCGCTGCCAGCGGGTAAAGCGTCCTGCCGCTGCAGTAGTCTGATCGGAAACGGGCGTGACCGTGGCGCTCACTGCCGTATTGTAACGTTCACGCCCGGATTGCCGGCACTGGCGTCAAACCTGAGCTCCGCTTTGCGAATCCAAGCTCGAATGCCCGGACGCGACGAAGCACTGCCCGAAACTCGGCGGCTGACTGCCCAGGAAATTTTTCGCGCCGCGGTGGAGAACGCCCGCGAAGAGATCAGGCGCTCACCTCGCACACTGGCCTTCTCGGGCGTCGTGGGAGGTATGACGCTCGGTTTAACGGGCCTCGCAGTTGCGGCCGTCCACAGCCTCATAGGGCATGGTGGGTGGGAGGATCTGGCTGCCTACATAATTTATCCGGTTGGGTTTATCGCAGTGATCATTGGTCGCGGGCAGTTATTCACGGAGAACACGCTTTACCCCGTAGTTTTGATTCTTGACGAGCGGCGGCATT
>JAFAGX010000501.1 GCA_019237515.1 Acidobacteriaceae bacterium | reverse complement strand
ACCGACAAAGCCGAAACCCAGTTGCCTCGTGCGAGCAGAGATCATTTATGAACAGTGTAGAACCAATATCGATCTTTTTGAAACGTCTACCTCGTAGCTTGCGAGAAATCCCCATAGCACTCGAAATGGTCGGAAGCGGATCTCAGCGCTATCACCCGATTTGACAAACTACTCACCGCAGACGGATTTCCTTTACGCCAGTGCGTGGTTAATACCTGAGACGGTGCTATCGTTGCAGGGGAGGACATAGGGATGGTATTTCCTAACGATGATTTCACGGTCCAGCACGGTGACCGTACAATCCAACTAATCGACTGGTTGGTAGGACGATTGGAAGAATGTCTCGGCGAGGTTCTACCACTGCAGACCGATGACCTTTTAAAAGACTATGCGAAGGATGCACATAACAACATGGCGTCTGCAATCGAGCAACTGAACCTCGCACGCGCGAAAAAAGAGCGGCAACTCGGGGGTCGCACCAACTAGAGACAAGGAAGGAAGCCCTGCTCTAAGGGCCTCAATCGTGAGTGTCGCAAAATCCCCATATGGCTCCAAATCCCCATCACTGTCGATTAGAGAGAGCACGCTCGCGCGAATCAGAGAAGCGGTCTTGCAATCTGGAAAACGTATAGCGGAACAACGGCGCGATTCCGATCGCCTCAAGCCAGTGTCCGATTTCGGAAAACGGTGTCCTGAACCGAGCATCGAATGCCGATGCGAAAATCACCAGAGCCCATATAATTCCAATACTTAGGATTGGCACGTCTGATGCTGATGTCTCGGAAGGGTCTGGGGGTAAGCGCATGTCATTTCTTCGCGATCTGAGAATCGCGTTTCATTCGCTGGTTCGAACTCCAGGGCTGGCCATCGCGGTCATCCTGACACTGGCCTTGGGTATCGGCGCCAACTCGGCGATCTTCACTCTGGTTCGCGGCGTCTTGCTCAAGCCTCTCGTCAACCGCGACGAGGATCGTCTGATCTACATCCGGCAAAGCGCCCCCGGCATGCGCGACGAGAACACGAATTTCTCGGTTCCCGAAATTCAGGATTTGCGTGCCAGCGTAAAAACGGTAAGCGCGTTCGGCGACTTCTCTACCATTGGCTTCACGATGATTGGCCTGGGGGAGCCGCGTGAAGTGAGGGCTGGCGTGGTCGGTGGTTCGTATTTTGACGTGATGGGGCTTCATCCCGTGCTTGGTCGTCTCATCGGACCCCAAGATGACGGTCCCAACGCAGCAGGCGTGGTGGTTCTGACCTATCGCTTCTGGGCGACGACCTACAAGAAAGATCCATCCGTGATTGGCAAGACGATTCGCCTTGGCAGCTTTGGGGATCGCTCAGCAGTTGTCATCGGCGTACTCGAGCCATGTGTTCCCTACCCTGAAGATACCGAAATCATCTCGAATGTCGTGACCAGCCCGCATCATCTCTCTGCAACGATGGTCACGGGACGAATCCACCGCATGACTGAGTTGTTTGGCCGCCTGGCGCCGGGAGCAACACTCGATCAGGCTCGCAGCGAATTGCGCACTGTGCACGCCGCAATGACGAAGGCATACCCCGAGGCTTATCCGGCCCGAGACGATTTTCGCATTGACGCGAAGCTGTTCCGCGACCAGATTACTTCCGGGGCCCGCACCGTTCTTCTGGTCCTTCTGGCTGCGTCCATGCTCGTCTTCATCATCGCGTGTTCAAACGTCGCGAACCTGATTCTCGCCCGCACGGTTCGCCGGGAAAGTGAACTCGCGGTCCGTGCGGCGCTGGGAGCCAGCCCGATCGCGCTGCGCCAGATGCTATTGGCCGAAAGCCTCTTGCTCTGCGGCGCCGGAGCCATCGTCGGGGTGGTCAGCGCCCAGCCGATGGCGGCGATCCTGGCTCGCTACGCTTCGCGCTTCTCCGTTCGCGCCCTCGATTTCCGGGTCGATTGGAGCCTGCTTTGGGTTGGAGTTGCGTTGGCGATCGCAGCGGCCCTGATTCTGGCGTTTATTCCACGCTTGCCTTCGGCCGATGGATCGTGTGGACGAAGCCTATCGAATGGTAGCGCCCGCATAACCGGCGGCACAAGCCGCCGCCAGCGGATTTTCGCCGTTACCCAAATTGCGGCATCTTTTGTGCTTCTAGCAGGTGCGAGTACGCTGATCACCACGCTGATTGCATTGCAAACAGCTCAGACCGGACTCGATACGCGCCATGTCCTGGCGATTGATGTTCCGCCCATGTCTTACGGCAAGTCACCTCAGCAGGTTGTTGATTTCTACAAGGAATCGATGCGCCGTATTGATGCACTGCCCGGCGTCAGCAAAACCGCATTTGGCATGCTTGTCCCCTGGCGCGATGCTGGTGCCAGCGTAGGGCTCCAATTCTCGGCCGATGGGCATGTGAGTAAACCCGGCGAAGATCCTCGCGCGCAGTTCCGCGTGGTTTCCCCCGGGTTTTTTGCCGCGCTGGGTGTTCCGATCATAACGGGCCGTGATTTCAACGAACTCGACGACCAATCGAAAGAATCTGTCGCTATCATCAGTGAAACTCTGGCGCGACGGATGTTTCCTAACGGCGACGCCTTAA
>JAFAGX010000392.1 GCA_019237515.1 Acidobacteriaceae bacterium | reverse complement strand
ATCTCGACCGGAACGCTGATCTTGAACCGCGGATTTTGCCGTCTTTCTCGTTGGTTTGTGTTACCCATTTCGCAGCCTCCCGGCTCTGACTGCTTTCACTGAATCGATATTCCTGCGATTTCATATCGGCAGGATGTGACAAGAATCACTACGAGACCCCTTTCGTCACGATGTCGAAAGTAATGCCAAAGAATGTTACCTGCCGTCATTTCCAGCGGTGCTACCATCTACGGTCGGCAGCGTCGGGGAGAGACTTAAACCGCAATGAGCAACGATTCGCATCGAGTCGCTTCGCCCCGTGCCGTCTGCGTGGCAGACCTTCGGCAGATCGCACATCGCCGTGTGCCTAAAACCGTATTCGATTACCTGGACGGAGCGGCAGAGGGTGAGTGGACACTACGCGAGAACTGCCGTGCTTTCGAAGAACTCACGTTTCGGCCGCGACACGCAGTCGCAGTAGGTGATTGTAGTCTGAAGACTCGAGTGTTGGGTTTCGACCTTGCCCTTCCCTTCATGCTGGCTCCCGTGGGCTATAGCCGGCTCATGCATCCAGGCGGCGAGGTCGCAGCGGCGAGAGCTGCCGGAGCAGCAGGCACCGGATACATTCTGTCCACAATTTCCGGGCACCGCCTGGAAGACGTCAGAGCCGCCTCCAAAGGACCTGTCTTTTACCAGCTTTATCTTATGGGGGGCCGGGCGGCTGCCGAAGCTGTGATTGAACGTGCGCGCGTTGCCGGCTGCTCAGGTCTCGTGCTCACGATCGACACACCGGTTTCCGGTATCCGCGAACGCGACTACCGCAATGGAATGAAGGAGCTGATTAGCGGCAATTTTCTCGACAAAATTCCATTTCTGCCAAATGTATTCTTGCACCCTCGCTGGCTGGCAAGCTTTTTGCTCGACGGCGGTTTGCCAGACTTGCCCAATGTCGTCATTCCCGGCCAAGGCCCTATGCCGCTGGTTGATATTAATGCCGCTTTGGCCAGCTCGGCTGTGACTTGGGCTGACTTGCGTTGGATTCGCGACCTGTGGCCGGGCCCCATCATCGTCAAAGGAGTTCTAACGGCGGATGACGCCCTGCGAGCCGTGGATGCCGGAGCTGCAGCAATTTCGGTTTCGAATCATGGCGGACGCCAACTGGACTGTGTTCCCGCATCCTTGCGGGCATTGCCAGAAGTGGTCGCTGCAGTACACGGGCAGGTTGAAATCTGGATGGACGGCGGTATCAGGCGTGGCACCGACATCGTGAAAGCAATTTGCCTCGGCGCCAACGCTGTTCTCTGCGGTCGCGCTTATGCCTATGGTTTGGCTGCAGCCGGCGGGGCCGGCGTCGCCCGCGCGATTGAGATTTTGCGTGTCGATCTTGAACGCACGTTGCGGCTGCTGGGTTGCTCCTCAATCAGCGAATTGGATCGATCCTATGTTAATGTTCCGCAACACTGGGCATAATCGGACGGCCTACAATGCACTGGACCCAGGTTTACGACCCTTTCGGACACTGGTGGCTATCTACGCTGATTGCCGCCCTGCCGATCATTGTTCTGTTTGGGCTCCTGGCCGGATTAAAAGTTAAACCGCATTGGTGCGCTGCCGCTGGCGCACTCACCGCAGTATTCATCGCCATCTTTGTTTTTGGCATGCCGACAGCTCTTGCCGCGGTGAGTTTTGCATACGGCGTTGCCTTTGGCTTGCTGAAGATCGCCTGGATTGTACTCGCGGCTGTTTACCTCTACGACATTTCCGTCGAAACCGGCCAGTTCGAAATTATGAAGGAGTCAATTGCCGGGATCACCGCCGATCGCCGGCTGCAGGTGTTGCTAGTGGCATTCTGTTTCGGAGCATTCATCGAAGGCGCAGCCGGTTTCGGTGCTCCGGTGGCCATTGCTGGGGCTTTCATGATTGGCCTCGGCTTTCGCCCGTTCCATGCGGCGGCTCTGAACCTGATCGCGAACACAGCCCCCGTCGCTTGGGGAGCCATCGGGACACCAGTTCATACGCTTGCTGCAGTCACCGCGTTATCGGAGTCTGACCTGAGTGCCATGATCGGCCGGATTCTACCGCTTACTGCCGTGATCGTTCCTCTGTGGCTGGTGCGGTGCATGGTGGGATGGAGCGAAACATTCGAAGTCTTACCCGCTATTCTCGTTACGGGTGTTTCCTTCGCCATCACCCAATTCTTCTGGTCGAATTACGTGGATAGCAACTTGGTGGACATCCTGGGCGGGGTCGTGTCCATCGTCGCA
>JAFAGX010000364.1 GCA_019237515.1 Acidobacteriaceae bacterium | reverse complement strand
CTTACTCCCGATTGAAGGGTCGAGTTTGGTATCGAGGAAATCGAAGAATATGCGGTCAGGATGATCAAGTCTGCCCGAGCGGAATTTCACCTCGTCTTCAAGATCGATCGCGACGTGCGTGGCATCAGCCTTAGACCAATGGCGAATGCCGGTGACTCGTGCCACTCCGGTTCTTTCGTGCGACGCCGGGGAATGCTTCAGGCTGGCTGTCTGCGAGCTTGTTGGGCCCGATGTTCCTTCGTGAGACACGCTCACGGCCTTATTTAGTGAGGCATCCGCAGTTTTCGCTTCAGAGGCAGCTGCGGCCTTCTCATCAGATTGGCCGAGCGCCTTTCGCGCTTGTTCTGCAAATTGATTCCTCGGGTAGCGGCGCAAGAACTCGTTGAAGACCTCATCCGCATGCGCTTTGTCGTGCAGGTCCTCTTTGTAAATTTCGCCCATCCGGAACAGGGCGTTGAAGCGGGCTTTGCTACCCGGATATTGCCGGCGCAGAAATTCATATTCCTGAATTGCGGACTGCAGGATCGCGCGATCCTCAAAGCGGCGACCCATCTCTTCCAAGAGTTGCGCCACCGCTACTACGCTGGGATCGGCTTTGGAAGAATTCGGCGCTTCGAAGTAGATGCGGCGGTATGCATTAATCGCCCGCTGATAATCGGAGCGAGTGAGTTGCTGCGCCGGCCGCGCTTCTAATGCCTCGTGCAGGTGTTCAGCATTCTCGAATTGTGATCGCGCCCACGCATCGGAGCGGTGCGGACGTGCTGCTGCAGGCAGCAAGAGAGACAAAACCACCACGACCACACCCCAACCACATGTGCGTAATTCTTCGAATTTCTTCAATTACAGCCTGCAATCACCTGACGTTGGAACCGCTAAGAACCTGGTACCTGGGATTAGTCCGTGTTGCTGATGTAAAGCACGCCGCGCGAATCGCGCTGCACATGTATAGGTTCGTGGACCGGAGCTCCCAAGAAGCGAACTCCAGAATCGAACCCGTTGTAATAAAGCTGAGTAATGCGTTTTACATAGTTGCGAGTCTCTGCGAAATGTGGCACTCCCGCGCTACGCGCGACCGCTCCGGGACCTGCGTTGTACGCTGCTAGAGTCAACTTCACGTCCCCGCCGTAGTTCTCCATGAGCTGCTTCAACTGACGAACGCCAGCATCCACGTTTTGCTCGGGATCAAACGGATTCTGCACGTTCAATTGCCGCGCGGTTTGCGGCATCAACTGCATCAGGCCCATGGCGCCCTTGCGCGAAACCGCATTGGGATTGAAATTGGACTCCACCTTGATGACCGCTCGCACAAGGTTGGGGTCGACATTGTGGCGTTGCGCAGCTTGTTCGATCGCTTCGTTAATGTCCTGCTGGGCGAACATTCGGCTGAGAGCCGGCTGAGGAGTTCCGGAGGTTTCATGCGAATCCAAATATTGATTGACTTCTGCTGCCGCCGACCGCGCGGCTCGAACGTGGGCCGACGGAACCTGCTTCCAGCGGTGTTCGGTGGCGCTCCAGAACGCGAGGGAACTCCGCGTGACCGGTTCGGATCCCTTGCTCGTTGATGGCGCAAACTCGTTCACGTACACGACATGCCCGCCATCATCTGTGGTACTCGTGATCACAGAAGTGCGCTCTTGCGCTTGAACAGACGCGATCGAAAGGATGCTGGCGGCTATCGTGGCCATCAGGGCGAATTGCAGGCGTTTGCGCATATCCGGGTTGTTGCCAGGCGCGAAAATACCTCCGCGCCTACCTGCCCGGAACCTGACGGAGAATCCTTACCAGAGTAGGTAGATTATAGGCTGGCCGGTTGTGCGGAACAATCTGCCGGAAGGGAATAGAACCATCAAAGGTAATCGGTGCAAGCTGCTGATACACAGCACGTTATTCGGTAGTAATCGGCCAAGGCGGAAACCAATTTCTGAGATGTGGTAGGGTTCGCTTAGGCAAATGCCGGAAACGGAAATCCCGCAGGGCCAGTCGCCGGATTCGTTAATGCTTTTCGGCTTCTGGTATCGTGCCATGCCGAGCGGTGTGCTCGGCCACGACCGCTTGCAAAAAACAATTTTGCTTGAGGCTCCATTGGTCCTCGGCCGCGATCGCCAGGGCCGGCCCTTTGCGCTGCGCGATGCATGCCCGCATCGCGGCATGCCACTTTCGTATGGCCGGTTCGACGGCGAACAAGTTGAGTGCAGCTATCACGGCTGGCGCTTCGATGCGCGCAGCGGTCAGTGTCGGCTGATCCCGTCACTTACCTCAGATCAGAACCTTAAGATCGACCGTATTTACGCGGGCTCATACGCCTGCGAAGAACAGGACGGCTACATTTGGGTATTCGTACCGGAGCCTTCCCCGACCGGGGCAGGTTTTAGCAGGCCGGTTGAACCTTCCATTCCGGTGCCGCGAGTGTCTGACTTTGGCGGACCATTCAAAATCGCACATCTGACCGCTGATCTGCCTTGCAGTGTGGATCACGGCATTATCGGATTGATGGACCCGGCCCACGGACCGTTTGTGCATCAGGCTTGGTGGTGGCGAACTCGCCATAGCATTCACCAGAAGCAAAAGAATTTTGAACCGATTCCGATGGGCTTCCGCATGAGTGCGCACACCCCGAGTTCGAACAGCGCGCCTTATAAGCTTCTGCGACTGTATGCCGACGCTGACGCGATTACCACAACGATTGACTTTGTGCTCCCCAACCAGCGCTATGAAACGATCCGCGCAGGGAAGTATTGGTTCGCCAGCTTGACAACGGTTACACCGATTGCGCGCGATCACTGCCGCATCGACGTCGTGGCTAAATGGAATATCTTTCGCTGGTTGCCCTTGGGACCCGAACTGCTGAAATTTGTTTTCGCCAAATTTGTGGAGCAAGACCGCCGAACCATGGAGCAGCAATCAGAAGGCCTTAAGCATAACCCGCATCTGATGCTAATCGATGATGCCGACCGTCCGGCGAAATGGTACTTCCAATTGAAATCGGCTTATCTAGATGCGAAGCGCACCGGACAAGAACTGAAGCATCCGATGAACGGCCCGGTGAGCTTGAAGTGGAGAAGCTAGTAGCGAAGTAGCTAGAGGCGAGTAATTGGTGGCTGGATGCTGGTTTGTCTAGCCACCAACTACCTGCTACTAGCTACTCCGTTACCAGCCAGTCCAAAGCTTCTTCCCTCGTTTTGAAAATCGGAAGGTCCCGCTGGGAGAAAACCTTAATGTGGTCGTAAAAAACCTTCGCCAGGTTCTCAGTTCCGAACCATG
>JAFAGX010000184.1 GCA_019237515.1 Acidobacteriaceae bacterium | reverse complement strand
AAAATCACGGGCTTTGTCGGCGAACTTCTCTGGCGAGACATCAACCCCCAGATCATGAACCTTGAAGCCGTTCGCCGTGAGCAGGGTTCCGACCAGCGTTTTGCCGATCTCGTGAATGTCGCCTTTGGTCGTTCCGAGGATGACGGTTCCGGCGACAGGGCGTTCTTCACCTTGCCGCTTGAGCTCAGGCTCAAGCACGGCTATGGCCGCCTTCATGGCTTCGGCGGCAGCCAGCATGTCGGGCAAAAACATCTGGTGCTTCGCGAAAAGCTGGCCGACTTCGGTCATGCCGGAAACAAACCCGTTATCGATGAGTTCGAGTGGGTGGTGTCCTTGGGCAAGGCCGTTCCTTGCCAGAGCCGACGCACTTTCTGGAGCACCGTCTATGATGCTCTGCCGCATAGCAGCAAAATTCCCGTCCATAGGGCCTCAGGAGGGATTTGACTCTGGGCGGCGCACTACGGTCTGTGATTTAGATCACTTGCTCCGGTGAGCTGTTCTCCCGGGCTCTTTTCCGGGGCTTGGATCTGTCGCAAGCCTTCTGCTATCGCGTATTTCAGCTCGTCGATACCTTTGCCCGTGACCGCGGAGATCCCAAACAGCTTGACATCTTCCTTTTTGCAGTAGCGCTTCAGTTTCGCGAGCTTGTCTGGGTTCGCAACGTCAATTTTCGAAGCAACCATGATCATCGGCTTGTTTTCCAGGCCCGCCCCGAAACTCGTCAGTTCTCCCATAATCACTTCGACATCTTTGACCGGATCAGGGCGGCCGCTCGCGTCAGAGACGTCGACAAGATGAACAAGCAAGCGGGTACGTTCGATATGCCGAAGAAATTGCGTGCCAAGACCCGCGCCTTCATGCGCTCCCTCGATCAGGCCAGGGATATCTGCAACCACAAAACTTTGCTCTTCCGGAGGCTGTCCGACCACAACGACGCCTAAGTTGGGCTGTAGAGTCGTAAATGGATAATCCGCGATTTTGGGACGAGCGGCAGAAATGCGAGAAATCAACGTCGATTTTCCGACGTTCGGATATCCAACCAGCCCAACGTCGGCGAGCAACTTCAGCTCAAGCCGCAGAGTCCGCTCTTCCCCGGGGCGACCATCTTCGTGCTCGCGCGGTGCCTGGTGAGTGGAGGTTGCAAATTGGGCATTCCCGCGACCACCGCGCCCTCCGCGAGCGATGATGATGCGCTGGTCAGCATGCGAAAAGTCGTGGACTTTTTCGCCGCTGTCTGCGTCATAGACCGAGGTTCCCACCGGAACCTTCAGAACTACGCTCTCCCCTTCGCGCCCCGTTCGATTGGAACCCTCACCATGACGCCCGCGCTGCGCCTTGTACTCAGGATTGAAACGAAAGTGAACCAGCGTGTTGTGGCGCTCACTGGATTCCATGATGACGTCGCCCCCTTTGCCGCCATCGCCGCCGGAGGGTCCGCCACGCGGAACAAACTTTTCGCGGCGAAAGGCAACGCAGCCGTTGCCGCCATCGCCGGCTTTCACTCGGATTGTGGCCTCATCGATGAACATGGTGGATAGGGCGAGCGGGCCAGCCCCCGCAGAAAATAAGAAGCCTCGCCCGAAGGCGAGGCGCTGTAATCTCGCGATCCGACGAACCTCGCGTTACTTTGCTTCGACGGGCTCGATCATCACGAACTTACCCATGGAGCCGCGATCCATGAACTTAATCCGGCCGGTAATTTTTGCAAACAGCGTGTCATCCTTGCCCCGCCCAACATTCAGGCCTGGTTTCACGCGAGTTCCGCGCTGGCGAACGATAATGGTGCCACCGGGAACCAATTGCCCGCCGAAAGCTTTAAATCCGAGCCGCTGCGAATTAGAGTCGCGGCCGTTTCTTGATGTGCCTTGTCCTTTTTTATGCGCCATAGGTCAGTGTCCAATATCGAAATCTTGAGTTAAGATTTTTTCTTCTTGCCAGCAGCTTTCTTCGCCGTCGGTTTCTTTCCAGAAGCTCTTTTCGTCGCACCTTTTGCTTGCGCCTTTACCTCTTTCGGCTCGTCGGTCTCGGCGGACACGGTCTTCTTCGGCTTTGCTTCTTTCTTCGGCAGTTCGGGAGCCTTAAAGCTTTGCCCATCGAAGCCGATCTCGGTAATGCGAACTGCAGTGAATGGCTGGCGATGTCCGCGTAGTTTTTTGTACTGCTTCTTCCGCTTGTAGTGGAAGACCAGAATTTTGTCCCCGCGCCCCTGCTCTACAACTTCACCGATCACGTGAGTATCGGGCTTGGCCTTTTCGATCTGGCCGTCGGTCGCAGACACCGCGAGAATGTCGCCAAATTCCACTCGCCCCTGCGTACCATTGCCCTGGCTTTCAATACGAATCACATCGCCAGGAGCGACCCGGTACTGTTTGCCGCCAGAGCGGATGACCGCGTACATACTTGTGCCTCCGTCAAAAGAAACCCGCCGCCAATCTGCGCCGGGAAAACTGCTCATTTTGCTGCGTGCTGTTCCGCGTCGACGCTCTCGGCAACGATGGCGGCCCGGCTCCAGAACGGAGCCGTAAGTACAGGCAGACCCAAGTAGTTTATCGTGCACTGCGGAAGAGCGTCAAACGAACCACTCGTGTATCGCGTTCGTAGCTTGCTGCGGAATCGACTTTGCAGCATTCAATTCGACCTTCATTCACCTAACCACGCACCGAATGCCTGCATTTGGTCCACGTGATCGAAGACGATCTTCATGGCGGCTGTCATCGGGATCGCCAGGATCAGGCCCATCGCTCCCCATATCCAGCCCCAGAACAAAAGCGATAAGGTCACCGCCAGGGGATTCAATTGCAGACGCCTGCCCAGGAACTTGGGATAGAGAATGTTCAGCGAGAACAGATGCAAACCCAGCACGGTCAGAAGAACGAAGAGGAATCCAGTTCCGTGCAACTTGCCTAATCCGGACATCACCGGCGGCAAGACCGCTAACATGACCCCTAAATAAGGCACCAGGCTAAGGTATCCGCTGATGAAGCCGACGAAATAAAAGTACGGTACACCCAAGAATCCGAATGCAGCAGTGCTCGCCGCGCTGATAAATAGGCCCACCATCAGATTCCCGAGAATGAATCCGCGAATCATCTCGGTGATTGTGCCTAAAGTGGCGTAGGCGGTGTGTCGGGATTCGAGCGGAAACAGCAGCACGGTTGCGCGCCGCGTGTGGTCCTTCCAACTCAGCATGAAATAGGCCAGAAAAGGAACAAATGAGGCAGCCAATGCTACGTCGGTCGCCGTACCAAGGCTGGAACTGATTTCGTTCCAGATGCTGGGTTGCTGCACCACCTGAATGGTTTGATTCCCTTTCCCTTTGGGAACGGCTGCGCGCGCCGGAGCGGTGATGTTTTCCGTTTTCTCGCGGAATTTTTCAACGTACTGCCGAATTTCCGCCGCGTAGGTTGGCAACTCCTGCGAGAATTCCACTGCCCGCTTGTAGAAGACCGCAGATATTCCGTAGAGGACCGCGAATAATGCGAGCAGCGCAACGAGGGCAGCCCAGCCGCGCGGAAGTCGAAGTTTCTCAATTAAGACGACGACAGGCTCAAGAATGAACGCCAGCAGAATCGAGACACAAATCACCACCCACACCAGCTGTGCAAAATGCAAAGCTGCGGCAATGGCAATGAGCGCCAGAACAATGTTTGCAGCTGAATCGCGGCGTATTGCTTGCGGAATTGAGGCGCGTTCTAGAGGCGCAGCCGGTTTGTCGGCGTCGGACGTTTCCCCACCCCTTGGTTCCATCTGCTTTATGTCGGCTATGGTTGCATCCCTGTGTCGCACGTGTGCGGAATGGCAGGCAAGTTCCTTGCCCTCGGCCTTAGATGCTCATTTTCGGATTCATAGATTCCGTGCCGCCCGATCTTTGATCGGCTTCCAACAAGATGGACTCGGCTTGCGCGACGATAGGCCGATCCACCAGTTGACCATTCATGGATACCGCCGCGCCCTGAGATGTCGATGCGGCGTCCAGCACTCGTTTTGCCCAAGCAATTTCTTCCGCGCTGGGCCGGAAACATTCGTGCACGATTGCAACTTGCTTGGGATGAATCAACAGCTTTGCGCCGAAACCCAGGCGGCGCGCTCGCAGCGTGTCCGCGCGCAGACTCTCCGCGTCATCGATGGCAGCATTGATTCCTGCCACCGGCGCCTGAATGCCTGCAATCCTGGAGATCAGGACCAGTTCTGACTGGAAATATAAGAGTTCTTCTCCCGCGCCTTTGATCCCGAGATCAATTTGAAAGTCGATCTCCCCGAAAATCAGCCGCTGCACGCGCGGCATTCGCGCCAATTCCCTCGCGTTCGAGAATCCTTTGGCAGTTTCAATCAATGGGAGGATGTGCGCCGTGGGGTTGAGTTTTCTCTCAATAAACGCCAGGTTCTCAACTCGTTCCGCCTTGGGTAGCAGGACGCCGGAAACTGCCGGGAGCGAGCAGATGTCCAGATCACCGCGAAACCATTCCGTCGTGACGTCGTTAATACGGACGAAAGTTGGCTTGTCCTGTGCAAGCCAATCCGCCGCCGCCTGCCGGGCTTCGTTTTTCTGTGACCGCGGCACGGCATCCTCGAGATCAACGATGACTGCATCGGCGCCTGCCGCAAAAGCCTTCGCGAAGCGGTCAGGACGATTCCCGGGAACGAAAAGATATGAGCGCTGGACTCTATTCATATTCGGCTCGACCAAGCATGCACTCGGCCCGTCGATACTACCGCAGCGCTGCCGTGGCCTCCATAGCTAGCCAGCCTTCTTCACTTTGAGCCCAAAGCTCAACATGTCTTTGATCTGCTTCAACGCGTCCACATACAGAAAATGACCCTGTGTCGAACAGAGGACGCACGGCTCGGAAGAAGAATCCGCTTACAGAAGCATCGGGGAGATTTCGCCGAACAAGATCCAGCAGCAGCGTGGCTAACAGTGGTCCGTGGACGATGAGTCCAGGATATCCCTCTACTTCCGTGGCATAGGGACGATCATAATGAATTCGATGTCCATTGAAGGTCAGGGCTGAATATCGAAATAGCAGCACCGGATCTGGGTAAATCGTCCGCTGCCAGTCCGAACCTCCAGGTGCGAGCTTGGGCGGCGGCAGGGGGCTGTCGGCTTTGGGCTTTTCACGATAAACCAAATTCTGCTCTTCTTCGATTGCGATTCCATGCGCGTCGCTGATTTTATGCTGCGCGGTGACAAACACGAGCGGACCAGTCCGGCCATCTTTCAAACTCACATCCGTAATCGCCGAGCTGCGGCAAACAGTGTCTCCAACTCGCAAGGGGCGATGAAACTGGAAGCGGCTGCCGGCCCACATCCGCCGCGGCAGAGGGACGGGAGGAAGAAAACCGCCACGCGACGCATGTCCGTCTTCAGACAATTCTGCTTGTCGAGCAATCGGAAGGAAGTACAACCAATGCCAGAGAGGTGGCAGGGCATCACCGGGCTGTGGAGCCGCGTCGTCACGATCCAGTGTTGCGGAGAGCCCCATCATCGGCGCCGCAGTGACCTGATCGGTTCGCGATTCGGTCTTTCCAACCCATTGTCGCAACGACTCGATATCCATCGTCATTCGAATTCGCCCGATCAGCTCAGTTTGATAAAAAATTGAGGCCCGCGGTGCATCCGCATCCTTAAAAAATGCGAATCTTAGCAGCCGCACGCGCACCGGTCAAAGATCGACGCGCAGACTTGAACTCCATGCAG
>JAFAGX010000336.1 GCA_019237515.1 Acidobacteriaceae bacterium | reverse complement strand
CTCGCGATCGACTGGCAATTTCCATCGCCCCATGAGCATCGACTTCCACCTCCAGGATGTCCGCCGAGCGTTCAATGATGATCCGCAAATCCTCGTGCGTGTAAAAATCCAGCCGCAACACAATGCCGAAGCGCGACCTCAGCGGCGCCGATAACAATCCCGCTCGCGTCGTCGCTCCGATGAACGTGAACGGCTTCACCTCCATGGTGTGCGTGCGCGCCGCCGGCCCTTGCCCAATGATGATGTCCAGCTTGTAATCCTCCAACGCTGGGTAAAGAATTTCTTCCAGCGCTGGCTGCATGCGATGGACTTCGTCAATGAAAAGCACTTGCTTGTCGCGAATATTCGTCAGTATGGCGGTGAGATCGCCTTTGATTTGCAGCAGCGGAGCAGCAGTCGGCTGAAATGCCACGCCTAATTCATTGGCAATGATGTTGGCCAGCGTGGTTTTGCCCAATCCTGGTGGGCCGTATAACAGAACATGATCCAGCGCCTCACCGCGAGAACGCGCTGCTTCAATCGCGACTGCCAGGTTTTCCTTGACTTTGGATTGACCAATGAATTCGGCCAGACGCTGTGGCCGCAGTTTCAGCTCAAACGACGAATCATCCTCGACAGAAGCGGCCGAAACGAGACGCTCGCGTTCCTCGGGGATTTCTGGGGTGTTTCTGACCGTAGCCACTGACGGATAGTAGCAGTCCCGGTTCTCAGTTTCTAGTCTGTAAATTGCTTCCGATCAATTCGATTTACTGGCGGAAAAAGTTCTTGGCGATGAACAGCACGTTTGCCGGCCGCTCGGCTAAGCGACGCATGAAGTAGGGATACCATTCGGTGCCGAAAGGAATGTAGACGCGCATTTTCCATCCGTCTTTGACCAGGCTCTGCTGCAGGTCACGGCGAATCCCATAAAGCATCTGGAACTCGAATGCATCTCGCGGAATTCCTTCGCGAGTTGCAAACGCCTGGGCCTCGCGAATGATCCTTTCGTCATGCGTGGCAAGGCCGTGATAGACGCCGCTTTTCATCAGGACCTTCATCAGTTTGACGTAATTCGCATCGACCTCGGATTTCTTCTGAAAGGCTATGTCAGCGGGCTCTTTGTATGCACCTTTGCATAAGCGGATGCGGATACCCCCCGCAAGTAGCTCCTGCACATCTTTCTCGGATCGACGCATATAGGACTGAATCACGGCGCCAACGCATCCCTGGTTCCCGGGCACACGATGGAGTTCATATACCAGGTTGAGCGTTCGAGAAGTGTAGGGCGAACCCTCCATATCGACGCGGACGAAATTGGGAGGGTTCATACCGGCCGCCTTAGCGACCAAGGCGGTTACCTGATCATGGGCGAGCTTCTCATCGACATCGAGTCCCATGTGCGTGAGTTTGACACTGACATTGGCGTTCAGCTTTTCAGCGGCAATTTGGTCGAGTAATTCGTGATAAATCGCAGCGCTGGCACGTGCCTCGTCGGCATTGGTGACGTTTTCACCCAGATTATCGACGGATACGCTGCAACCTAACTGGTTAACTTTGCGGGCAGCTTGCAGGACGTCACCAACCTGCGTGCCTGCGACGAAGCGGGCAGAAGTTTTTTGCCCAAAGGATGAGCGCTCAGCAATCCCTCGCAAACTGCGGTTTTCTGCGAGCGAAATAAAAAGCGACCTTAGCACGGGCCGCCCGTAACAAAACAGGGGGTGTAATCGAACGTGACTTGCACAGACCCTTGTATCACACTCCCCCAGGCAAAGAGATATGACACTCGTCACAACCGAATGTGGGAATCAGGTCGAGCATGCTCCAAAAAGCGCGGGTCGGAATGAGAAAGCCGTGTTAGCCTTTCTGCTCTGCTTCCCGAACTTCGTTGGAAAGGAAATAACATCGTGAACGGCACTGTATCGCTGCTGCTGGGAGTTGTACTTTTTTGCGCTGCCCTGGCGTTTGGCCAATCCGAAGCTGAAGTACGCAGTCAGATCGTTGGTACGTGGAAGCTCATTTCCACAGAGGAAACTCTCAAAGACGGCACAACTCGTCCGTTTCTGTCGTTTGGATCCCACGCCAAAGGTTTTCTCATGTACCAGCGGGATGGATATATGTGCGCCGATCTTGTGAATCCTGATCGTCCCAAATGGGGCGATCCAGTCCACACAACGCAGGAAGAAAAAAATGCTGCTGCGGACGGGACGTTTGCCTATTGTGGCCGCTACGAGGTCGACGTGGAACATCGGCAGATTGTGCACTTACCCGACGTTGCGACCAATCCCGGATACGTTGGATCGCGCCAAATCCGGCCTTATGCCATAGAAGGTAAACGGCTGATCCTCAGTGACGTCGAGAAAGATGACCCATCCGTCGCACGCTGGAAAATCGTTTGGGAGAAGATCCAATAGCCTTACGTGCTGTGTTCTTCCAGATATTTTTCTGCCTCTAGAGCTGCCATACATCCGGTGCCAGCAGCAGTAATCGCCTGGCGATACCGCCGGTCCTGCACGTCGCCGCAGGCGTAAACTCCGGTCACTCGCGTATGCACGTACTGTTTTGTGATCAGATATCCATCCTGGTCCATGTCCAGCTGTCCCTCGAAGACCTTGGTGTTGGGAATGTGGCCGATTCCCAGAAAGAGTGCACTGGTCGGGAAATCCCAGACGTCTCCGGTTTTCACATTGCGCAGCTTCAAGGCGGTCACTTCATTTTTTTTGACATCGTGAACATCCTCTACCACGGTATTGGTAAGGAAGTGGATTTTGTCATTGCGCTGGGCCCGCTCCAGCATGATCTTCGAAGCTCGAAAACTGTCGCGCCGATGGATCAGCGTCACCTTCGTGGCAAAACGGGTCAGGAAAATTGCCTCCTCCATGGCAGAGTCGCCGCCCCCGACGACCGCAATCTCTTTCCCCGAAAAGAAAAATCCGTCGCAGGTCGCACAAGAAGAGACACCGCGTCCAATGAGTTGTTGTTCATGAGGCAGGCCCAGCCATCGGGCGGATGCCCCGCTGGCAATAATCAGGGTGCGCGCATAGACCACTTCATGGCTGATATGAAGACGGAATGGTCTTACGCTCAAATCGACGCTAGTGATGTGTCCCAGGCGGTATTCGGCGCCGAAGCGCGCTGCCTGCTTGCGCATGTTCTCGACCAATTCAGGTCCCTGAATGCCTTCCGGGAATCCGGGGAAATTTTCCACGAGCGTAGTCAGTGAAAGTTGGCCTCCGGGTTCATGCCCTTCGACCACAAGCGGTTTGAGATTCGCACGAGCGGTGTAGAGTGCAGCCGTGTGGCCGGAGCAGCCGGAACCAATGATCACTACATTGCGAACATTGTTTTCCATAAGAAATCAATTAGATTGACGAGATCGCGATTTCGCTTCAACCGCTATTGTGGCCTCTTCTGTGCAGCATCCTTGGGTGACGTCTTTGCCAGCTTTCGCCCATTTCCCGAAATCATGCTGATGCGAGTCAGTTCCTCCGGCACGGTCCGACGTACAGCTAGCAAGTTCCGGTAATTAGCGACAATTGCCGATGCACTATGAAATAGCGGCTCATATGCGCTTTGGTCTGGAGCCGGGCTGGTCTCAGAACCCGAACAACGTGCAAGGACCACCGACGATTTTCCGAACCGCTCCAGCTTCATGCGGCTCGACGGCGTGTCCGCCGAAAGCATGCTGGCAGGTGGTGTGACCGCAGAAGCACTGTCTTCAAGTGCAATCTGCATCACGTCTTTTGGCTCGCGGATCCGAAACACCAACGTCTCCACCATGCTTTTCGCATCGCGGCTGAATGAGTATTGCACGCTGGCGAACGGCGATGAGGGTACGAATTCCCGTCTTATACGGACCCAATCGGCAGGCCCCGCATCCGAGGGCAATTGCTCACCAAGGCCACCCGCCAGCATGTTGGCGCTTTGGTCCGGAATCGAGCGTCCGCGATCAATCTCAAAATCCTGGTTGAAGGCTGCCTTTTGGGGAATGCGGGCCAGCGCTGAAGCAATTTCCTGTTGCTCCTCAGGGGAGGGAGAGCACACATTCAGCACGTTCAACTTGACCTGGGGCTGCTCTTGGGCGAACAAGATTTGGGCGAAACCGATTCCCGCGGCCAGGAAGAGAACCACTTGCCGACTCAGTTGCACTTTGGGGAGCAGCACACGGCATTCTAGCAGGATGGTTAACACTCACCATGCCGTAGGCGGTGTTGAAAGTTTTGATTACGGTATGTGAGGAGCCTGATCCTGAGCTCGCAATCTATAATTTAAACAATTATGAGGGCCTCCTACCGCAAGGCGCGACTTCTGCTCTCTTCTCGGGGATTGTGGCCCACCACCAAGGTCGCACTGATCGCGTCCTATTTGCTGGCCTTGGATTTGCTGCTTTTTGTCGTTCAGAAGCTGCTTGGAACCTTTGCCCGGCCCTGGAGCGAAGGGCTGAATGGCTGGGTTCAATTTCTGAGTTTTGCGGCTGTCGGCCTGCTTGCCATTCTCGTTTTTCGCTGGACGAAGGCGAAGCTTCTCTGGCGTCTACGGAACCGCCTCATAGTCACGTATACGTTTATTGGGGTCGTTCCGGTCGTGCTGCTTGTCACACTCGCACTCGGTTCTTTTTATCTTTTCGCAGGGCAATTCGCCACCTTCATCGTTACGACTGGCCTTAACTCTGAAATTAAGAGCGTGGAAGCAGCCAACACCGCCATCGCTCACAATTTTGCTTCCGAGTTGGAACGAAGTCGGAACAGCAGTGTGTTCATTGATACCATTCGGCAAAGCAATCGATCCTGGCCGGGCCGGCAGGTCTGCATGTGGCTGGGTGACAAGTTGATTCTCAATAGCTCTCCGGCGAGTGAGAGCAGTTTGGCTGCGCTTCCGCTGTACTTGAAATCGGGCCTCGATGGCGTGGTACGTGATCACGGAAGGCTCTATCTGCGCGCTTTGGAGAAAATTACCGTTAACGGTCAAGAGCTGTCGGTCCTCTCGAGCAAGCCATTTGATCAGCATATGTTGCAGACTCTGGCGGCGAACCTGGGACAAGTCACCTTGTATGCCACAGGGCTGAGGCTGTTGAAGGCCGACCGCGGTGCCCAATCAAATGAAGGAACAACCATCACGGTAGCTAAACCAGAGGGGCAATACGTTCTTGATCTAAGCAAGCTAGGCCCTCCAACCTACAGCGTCGGTTCTGTGCCGTCTCCCGTTCGGAGCCTGGATCGCCAAGTTACATTTCCAACCACGATTTTCGTAATGGATTGGGAAACAGGAGATACAGCCAATCCTGCGGCGATTGTCGTGCAAACGCGTATTTCCAGACTCTACGCTCAACTATTTGCGGCCCTGGGATATTTGGCTCCGGCCATCGAAGCGTTTTTGCTGTTCGTTTTCATTGTGTTCTGCCTCATTGAAATTGTTGCGCTCATCATTGGTACCCGCCTGACCCGAACCGTCACTGGGGCGGTCGCGCAACTTTATGACGCGACCAAGCACATCAATCAAGCGGATTTCAGTCATCGAATTGCCGTAAAGTCTCACGACCAGATTGCGACTCTGGCCAACTCGTTCAACTCAATGACTGCCTCCCTCGAGCAGCTGATTGAAGAGCAGAAGGAAAAGCAGCGTCTCGAAAATGAACTCGTCATCGCACAGGAGGTGCAGTCGCAGCTCTTTCCTAAAGAGATCTCTCAGCTCTCCACGCTTGAAGTGCATGGTTTTTGCCGACCCGCCAGAACCGTAAGTGGCGACTATTACGATTTTCTGAGATTGGACTCAGACCGGCTGGTGCTGGCAGTGGGCGATATAAGCGGAAAGGGAATTTCGGCGGCCTTGATGATGGCTACGATTCATTCGGCTGTACGCGCCTATAGCCTTCAGGACATCCCTGCTCTGCGCGAACCGGTGGCTGTCGGAGCTGTTGCAAGCTCCGGGGCCGTGGTTCCGTCGGAATCGCTAGCGGAGGTCTCTCCGGCAGCGCTCCTGGGCCTTCTGAATCATCAACTGTACGAGAGCACGCCGCGGGAGAAATACGCAACTCTTTTTCTGGGGATATACCACTCGGCAACGCATCGGCTCAATTACAGCAATGGGGGGCATCTCGCGCCCATTATTTTGGCTCCGGACGGCGCGATTCGGCGCCTGGATTGTGGCGGCACGGTGGTCGGGTTATTCGATCATATGAGCTACGAAGAAGCTTCGGTACCACTCCGCGCAGGCGAAATTTTTATCGCCTACAGCGATGGCGTTACCGAACCTGAAAATGATTTTGGCGAATTCGGCGAAAAGCGGCTGGTTGATCTGGT
>JAFAGX010000307.1 GCA_019237515.1 Acidobacteriaceae bacterium | reverse complement strand
CTGCGTGCCCGCGGGTTGCGATCGATTTCTTCCTGATCAGGTGTCACTGGCTTTTTCGTCAACAACCGGTACTCACCCTGCTTCACTCCTTCGCGGAAGGCGTCTTTCACGATTCGGTCCTCCAACGAATGGAAGCTGATAATCACGATTCGTCCACCCGGTCTCAGTATCTGCGGGGCTGTTAACAGCAGCGCCCGCAGGTCCTCCAACTCACGGTTTACGAAGATTCGGAGAGCCTGAAAGGTTCGCGTCGCGGGATGAATTCTGCGTTCTGCCTGATTCATTGGCTGGGCCGCGGCTGATATGACCTCCGCAAGGTGTGCGGTACTTCGTATCGGCCGCGACCGGACAATGGCTCTGGCGATTCTCCGCGACCTCCTTTCCTCACCGAATTCGTAAATCACATCGGCAAGCTTGCGCTCGTCGAAGTGGTTTACCACTTGTTCGGCGGTCAGCTCGGATTGAGGGTTCATCCTCATATCGAGCGGTCCTTCCGCCTGAAAACTGAAGCCTCGCGCGGGATCTCCGAATTGCAGGCTGCTGACACCAAGGTCGGCTAGAATCCCATCAACCCCGTCCTTGGTCGCCGGTCGTAGGTTGTTGGCAAGATCTGCAAAGGAGCCGTGTCGAAGTTCGATCGTTGGCCAACCCATTGCCCCGTTCTTGCCGACGACCAACGACGAACGACCAACGGCGCTTTCCAGTCTTTCCCGCGCTCTTTCCAGCGCCGCAGGATCTTTATCGACCCCAATCAAATGACCCGGTGCGCCGAGGCGTTTTGCGAGTTCGTAACTGTGCCCGCCAAGGCCTACCGTGGCGTCGATATAGGTCCCGCCACGCTGAACGGCTAAAAAGTCGATCGCTTCTTTTAAAAGAACCGGAACATGGCCTGCTTCTTCTTTCCTGCCATGCCCACCCCGCTCGGGGGTGTCTTCCAAATCCTTGCCCATATTTCGGGGCACCCATCAAACCTGCCTTCCGGCTTGATGGACCTGACTAGATGCCCAACTCGTCGAGCGTCTTTTCATCCTCGGGCGTAAATGGTTGTTGCTCGATCTCCTGGCGATACAGCTCGAGATTGCGAACTTCGAGGTATTTCAGCTGCCCGGTCACAGCAACCTCTCCCTTGATCTGCGCCGCATCCCGCAGCAGCTGCGGCATCAGCAACCGTCCCTGGCCATCCATCTCGACTTGCTGGCCCCAGTAGTTCACGCGATCCAGAAACTTCTTCTTCGTGGGATTGAAGGTGGACAGCCCGGCCAATTTCTGCTCGATCTGTTCCCATTCCTCGAAGGGATAAACTTGTGCACTCTTGCCGTCTAAACTTGTTATGTAAAATTGCTGGCCGTATTTCTCGTCGATCACCCGCTTGAATTCCGCGGGGACTTTGAGCCGTCCCTTTTCGTCTACTCGAGTTGGGTGATTGCCGCGAAACATGAGTTCTGCCCTTTAATGGGGCGCCGTACCTTTTGGCAGCTACAGCTGCCAAAACCACGAGGGAGGCAAAAGCGGTGAAAGTGCCATCGATTTTCGGTTCATTTGGGCTGTTTTTGGGGGAATCAGCCACAAATTCCACTGGCGCCTCTCGATTTGCCAAGTCGACCCACCGCCATACAGTTTTCACCACTTCTTACCACTTTTGCCCACATCCTACGCCTAAATGCTTGATTGTCAATAGGAAATTTTGAGGTGCCTATCGGCTGGCAAGCGGAGCTTAGGGAAACCCAACAAGTTGCGGCTAACTGATCTGGTGACCACTATCCATTGTGTTTTGAAGTCTGGTTCGGGACTTCAAGTACCCGGAATGCAGCATCCATCCGCACAGATATTGACACATATTACGTGCGCACGTATTATGTTGCTATGAATCTGACGTTGTCGATCGATGACCGGATCATCGGGATAGCACGACGCCGTGCGGAGGCTTTGGGTACGAGTGTGAATCAGCTGGTGCGAGATTATTTGGAGCAACTGGCGGGTGGTACGGATCTCACCTTTCTGGCGCGTGAATTTGAGAAACTCTCCCATGATTCCCGGGCCGATTCTCGTGGGTGGAAGTTCAATCGCGACGAACTGCACGAACGGCGATGAGCGCGCTCGCGTTTTTCGATACCAATGTGCTGGTTTACGCGGATGATGCAGCCTCTGCGCCCAAGCAGAAACGGGCCATCGAACTCTTCTCTGAACACCTGCGACAAGGCACCGCTGTGCTCTCGTTGCAGGTGTTGCAGGAATATTTTGTTGCCGCTACTCGCAAATTTGGCGTCCCTGCCGACGTGGCGCAACGGAAAGTAGAGATCTTCTCCAATGCTAAGGTGGTCCGCTTCGATCCTCCCGACGTAATCGCAGCTATCGAACTTCATCGCTTGACCCAGATATCGTTCTGGGATGCTCTTATCGTCCACGCTGCGCGGATTTCGGGAAGTTCCATACTATTCAGCGAAGATTTCAGTGGCGGTGCGATGCTCGCTGGGGTTCGGATTGTGAATCCATTCTCGTCGTGATCTGAACTTATTTCACTTGTTTTCGCACACTGCCGTTCGCAGCAAATCGGGCACTACATTGCTTCCCGTGACAAGCGCGACGACGTTTTCGCCACTCGCTTTTGCTTGCATGAGCGCCGCAGTGGCAGCGGCACCGGCGGGTTCGGCGACGATGTGTTCCTCAAACAATAGATGTCGGATCGCCAGCAGCATCTGCTGTTCGCTGACCAGTTGAACATCATCAACGAGTTCTCGTATTTGCTTCACATTCTCGGCTTCCGGAGTCCGCGTGGCGAGGCCGTCAGCAATCGTGTCACAGGTTTCTGTCGTGACTGGCTTTCCTTCTTTCCAGGAGAGATAGTACGAAGGCGCGCGTTCCGCCTGCACGCCGATAATTCGTATTTTTCGCGACCGCTGTTTTGCAGCGGCGGCTACTCCCCGAATCAGCGCAGTGTCGCCCATGGGCACGAAAATCACCTCGGTCGCAGGTTGCTGATCCAGAATCTCGCAGGCGATTGTGGCAGGGCCCGCGGGCAGATCCGAATCGGTGGCGTCGTTCAGGAAATAAACGCCATCGCCGTTCGCATGCGCGGTCGCCAATCGGAATGCGTCCGCCAAATCAGCTCCGCCTGCTTCCACAATTTTCGCGCCTAATTCTTCGATCTTAGCGCGTTTGACGGGATTCGGATTTGCCGGAAGGAAGATGGTCGCAGGCAGTCCAAGCACTCGAGCCGCATACGCTACTGCGGCTCCGTGATTGCCCGTGCTCGAAGCAATCACTTCGCGAATTTGCCTCCGGCTGAGATTGACGGCCAGTGCATAAATTGCACCCCGCGGTTTGAACGACCCAGTAGGAAGATCGCTTTCGAGTTTCAAAAAGACATTGTTGCCGGTTAGTCTGTGTACTGAAGGCGCCGGAATAAGACGGGTGAGAGGCAAGTATCGTGCCAACAATACTTGCGCTTCGCGAACCGTCGCTGCCGACAGCACATTCATAGCCACTTATCCGACTAAACATCTTATACAGACTCGGAAGTACCAGTGACCTTGGATAGTCCTCCGCCTTGAGGAATGCTGGCCATCTGTGCTCTCATTGGAATATTCATCTTCCACAGCACGTCAGTTTCGCAAGGCAGGGGACTCCGTATGAAAAAGTTTCTCGTCGCGTTGTGCGCGGTTATGTTCGCCGGTCTCAGTGGGGCTCAGGACAACTCCTCGCCGGCTATCGAGCCCATGGATCAAACGCCGGTCTTCCGTGTGAAGGTGGTTTCGCGCACAACCAAAGCGGTCAACTACCGCCATCGCGGCGGCTCGACCATGGTCGACTTCAAGGGTACCAGCCTCATGCCGGAAGCCACTGGACGCGCCAAGGTCGATGGCAAAGAAGGACGCCTTGCCATCAGCGCCGAAGTGCAGCATTTGCAGCCCGCCACAAAATTTGGCGGCCAATATCTGACGTATGTCCTGTGGGCGGTTACGCCGGAAGGCCGTTCCGTCAATCTCGGCGAGATGGTACCCGGGAATGATGGCAAGAGCAAGATCGATGTCACCACGGATCTACAGGCGTTTGGCCTTGTAATCACAGCCGAGCCATACTTCGCCGTCACTCATCCGAGTGACCTGGTTGTAGTTGAGAACATCGTGCGCCAGGAAACGAAAGGCTTCGAAGAGCCAATCGACGCCAAGTTCGACATGCTGGAAGGCGGCGAATATACCATCGACGTTCCTGCCGATCAGCTTCCCTCCGCCAAGGCCGCTCCCAATACTCCGCTCGATCTACTTGAAGCGCGCAATGCCGTTGCCATCGCCAAAGCCGCGGGAGCGCAGCAATATGCCGGCGATTCACTCAGCAAAGCTGACGACTTCCTGACGCGGGCCGAGGATTATTTGCAGCGCAAACAGGGAAGAACTCCAATCGGAACGGCGGCCCGTGGGGCGACGCAAATGGCCGAAGATGCGCGTGTCCTGACCCTGAAGAAGAAAGATGAAGAGCGTATCGCGGCTGAAAAGCGTGCCATGCAGGAAGCGCAAGAAAAAGCCGAAGCGGACGCCAAAGCCGCTGCGGAAGCTGAAGCGAAAGCCAAAGCACAGGCTGAAGAAGACGCTCGCCGTCGCGCTCAGGCGGAAGCCGATCGCGAAGCCGCTGAGAAGGCACAGGCGGAAGCGCAGCGTCAACAAGCCGAGGCCCTAGCCGAGCAGCAGAAGGCTCAGGCCGACGCAGAGAAAGCGCGTCTGGCCGCCGAGCAGGCTGAAAAAGATAAGCAGGAAGCTATTCGCCAAAAAGAAGAAATGCGCGCTCGTTTGCTGAAGCAACTTAAACAAGTTCTCGATACCAAAGATACCGATCGCGGCCTAGTCGTCAGCATGCCCGACGTGCTCTTCGATTCCGGCCAGTACACATTGAAGCCAGCTGCACGCGAGCGATTGGCCCGCATCTCCGGTATTGTCCTGGCCTATCCTGAACTGAAGTTACAGATTGAGGGATACACTGACAGTACCGGT
>JAFAGX010000059.1 GCA_019237515.1 Acidobacteriaceae bacterium | reverse complement strand
CTGCCACAACGGAGCAAGCCGACTCTCTATAAATCGCGGCGGCAAACCGTGTAATAGTGGACGGATGGGTGCGCCTAGCCAGATCAGTGGGGGAGCAAGCGTCATGAGCAGCAGATGTTGCAGCATGTGGATGGTGAGTAATTCGTGGTCAAGCCCAGCGATTGGGGACGCGACCGCGGCCCAGATCAAGAACAGTCCAACCAGAAAACTGACGACGCGCCAACCAGAGGTTCGATGCACGAGGCTAGAACGAAGAGACAGCCATCCCCTTAGGTAAACCAGCTCTGTGAAAACCAGAATCAGTTCGAAAAACACTGATCGGGACGATCCTAGAGCGGCATGTAGATGTGGCATGGGACCGCTCTCCTATGGTTGCGATCCAGATTGCTTGAGCGCGATATCGCGGGAAGAATCGCGCGCTGGAGGTTGTCCCTTCGGATGCAGAGTCTTGAGAAAAGCCACCAGGGCGGTGGTTTCCGCGGGAGTTAAGTTCTTGCCGTAAGCCGGCATGTTGCCGCCTCCTTGAATGACCTGCCGGATAAGCTGGTCTTGCGTGAGACGCACGGCCACCCGGTCAAGAGCCGGCCCTCTCTGTCCACCACTTTCTCCAAGTGAGTGACAGTTACGGCACTGCTTGACCTGGAACACCAAAGCGCCTTGCCGCTCTAACGCGGTCGAGCCATGGATGAAGTCGTCAGGCACCGGATCGCTGCTCCACGCATTCATGTGCGGACTCCAGGGCGTGTATCCCGCGAGATGGGTGAAAGTGCCGAGCGTGATTGCGATCAGTAGCACGGTCAGAACCGCAATCGGCCGGCGCTTCCAACTTTTCTCCCCTTCGCCGGAGAGAAACGGAAGAAGCAACAGTCCGGCAATCACCATCACGGGCCCGATCAGAAGTACCGGGGTCTCAAGCGAAGGCGGGAGCAGCGACAGCAAAGCATACAGCCGGAGGAAAAAGTAGTCCGGTTTAGGAACGGTCTGGATGATGGTTGGATCGGGGGTGCCGGTCGGCCCAAACGGACCGAAGTAGAGCGCGCAGGCGGCGACGGCCAGGATGATGAATGCTGCGAAGAACATATCTTTCCACGCGCCATAGGAGAAGAACGGCACACCATCTTTCTTGGTTAATTCGTGGTACTCGCTGATGTATGTCGCCCGCTTTACAATGCGCCCCGGCATCGGCCATTCATTGATGCCCAGCGTGAGCACCATCAAGACATGGAGGCCAACGAAGCCAATCAACAATCCCGGGATCACGAACACGTGCAAAGTGAAAAATCGTGACAGAGTCGCTCCCGCAATGATTGGTCCTCCTAGCAACAATTTCACAATCGCAGGACCAAGAATGGGAACGCGGCTCGAGATTGAGGCCCCAATTCCCAGCCCCCAATAGGCATCCTGATCGAAGCGCAGCACCTGCCCACTGAAAGCCATGCCCAGCGTCATCAGCAACAGGAAGACGCCTAAGATCCAGGTAAGTTCGCGGGGAAACTTGTACGCACCAAAAAGAAACACCTGGACCATGTGGATCAGGACGATCGCGACCATGAAGTTCGAACCCCATCCGTGCATCGCGCGGATGAACCAGCCAAGCGTCACAGCGTGGTTCAGGGCTTGCAAGCTGCTCCAGGCTTCCGCGCCCGAGGGCACATAAACCAGCGCCAGCAGAATTCCCGTCACGATCTGCAGCACGAACACAGTCAAGGCGGCACTGCCGAAAACGTACCACCAGCTGGAAGTTTTGCGAGGGATCCGATGTTCGGCTGCTTCGCGAACCGGCGCCGCGAGCTGCAAGCGCTGGTCGAACCATTGTCCGATTCTGCTGATCACGCGCATGGTGGCTTCTTCCCGGTAAGAGCTGCAATCGCTGCTCCCGGCGTCGGCAACTCACCGGCTTGAATGGTGATCACGCCGTTCTCCACCTTGTAGGGGTATTCGAAAAGCCCGCGCTCGGGCGGTCCTGAGGCTCGGGAGCCATCGCGGTAGTACGCTCCGCCATGGCAGGGACACATGAATAAACCAGACTGTGGAAACCAGCGAACGGGGCAGCCCAGGTGCGCGCAGTTCACCGGGAAGACTTGAAATTGGTCGCCGGCGATGCGCCGCACCCAGCAGGCCGTGTCGGCGGTTGCGCCGTCAGTCGGCATGACGTAGGGATTTTGGAATGTAGCTAGCCGCGTTTCGCCTTCCGGGAAATCGGCGACCTTCCCGAGTTGCACCCACGACAGATATCCATTGCCCCGGCCGCGCGTAATTGCCGAGAGCAGGAATCCGACAATTGGCACGGCGACCACCGCCGCCGCCAACCCATCGAACAGAATTCCCAACTTCGTGAAGAATCCGCGCCGGGAAATCGTTGCACCGGTCGACGGAACAAGTGCGGTTTTGGTGGCCATTGCTCTACCTCTTAGTGTTGGGCTTATTCGCGACGGAATACGGCTGCCCGGGGGTCTGGACTCGGTGCGATGCTAGCCATGCCACTACGTCGGTAATTTCCTGGTCCGACATTGCCTCCCCACGCACGTTTCCACGCCAGTCTGGCGCGCCGAGTTCCGGTCGGCCAGCGATGACAATCGTGCGCAATTCCTGATCGCTGACAAGAGCCAGGAACGAATCGTCGGTGATAGCGCTGCCCTTGGGCCCACCCCGACCATCTGGGCCGTGGCAGGATCCACAGTATGTTCCGTAAACGAGTTCGCCATTCGCGGCACTGCCTGGATTTCTTGCCGCATAGGAAGGTGTATTGGCCCCACCGAGAATTCCTGTCCGGCTCCAACGCGAGCGAATTTCTCTAGTGATCACATCAATCTGTTTATCGGTCAGCATTCCTCCCGCGCTTTGAGCGAAGGCCGGCATGGAGGTTCCATGTACCCCGTTGGCGATGACTTTCCGCATGGAAGGCTCGTCAATGATGGCGAGATAAACGGGATCAGCGAGCGCGATGGCTGCTCCGCCGCGTCCTCGTGCTCCGTGGCAACCTGCGCAGTTTTCTGCGTAGAGGGTACTGAAGTCGCTGATCTGGCTCGGAGCCGGGTCTTCCGAATCCTTGCTTGGGCGGCCAGGCGGAGAGCTGCAGGCCGTGAGTAGCAGGCTCACGAGCCCCGCCGCACATTGACAGAAAAATCGGTTCATCGCCGCGCCTCCCCTTCTCGCGGTGGAGTAATTCCCGGAGCCTCGATCCCGGCGCGGATGACGAAGGACAGGTTCTCGCGCGTGGGCATCGGCGAATGACGGATGACCACGAACCCGGCCACGATTCCGAAGGCCGCCTGCGAAGCCGTGAACCAGGGCCAGTCAATATGGCTCGCAAGCAATGGATTCAACAGCCCGAGAATGGTGTAAAGGAGTCCCGACCACAGCACTGGAGCAATGAGTCCTCCAAGGACAATCGGCCGGCGCGGAAACATGGGCAGCATCGCGCCATACAGCAGTCCCACCAGAGTTGACACGACAGCGTGAAGGCCCAGGGCAATCGCGAAACTGTCCGCATGAAAGGAATAAAGCTGCGTGGGGCCGAGTTTCAGCGATTCGGCATAGACAGCAGCGGCGAGGAGATTGATCGGATACCAGATGCTTCCGGCTTTTAACACGCCGTATGCACAGGCCAGAGCCGCCATCGCTACACCTCCCGCAAGTCCACCTTTCACGCCCGCCGAAACTGGATACGTATGAACCGGGAGCCACGCGCGCTGGTAGGCCGGAACAGCAACCTGCTCGACTACGCGCCGCTCGGTCGTTATGCGAATCTCTTCCGCAACCACCGGCACTGTCACTTCGTGCTCGTGGGGGAAGACCTCGCGAAACCAACCGACCGATCCTGCGAGCGACAGCACAGCGCCAAGCAAACTCACAGAAACGCTGGTAACAAGGCCCGCAAACAATAGGGTGCATCCAAAAGCCAGGATAAAAGGCCAGGCTGTAGGCGCCGGTACTTCGATTTCGCGTGGAGTCTCGCGGTTTTCGGTCAATTGCTCCGTCGTCAATAAGGTTCCCATTCTTTCCCTCAGCGTCCCAGAACGTAAACGACGGTGAAAACGACGACCCAAACCGCATCGACAAAATGCCAATACAATGAAAGCACTTCCACACGACGGGAGTGTTCACTGCCAACCCGGCCAGCAAAGGCGAGGATCCCAACAATTGAGAGCATGATCAGTCCTGCGGTGACGTGAAACCCGTGCAGGCCGACGAGTGAGTAATAGGTTGTCCCAAAGAGATTGGTGGAGATCGTCAGCCCGTGTTGATAGATCAGCCGGTGCCATTCCCGTCCGGTTCCAAAAAGAAACAGGCCGCCCAGCAGAATGGTGAGCGACCAAAAGGTCAAGAATGCGCCTTGCTTGCCCCCTTGAAGGAATTTTCCCGCGTAGTGAATGGTCAGGCTGCTGGAGAGCAGGCAGATCGTATAGAAAATCGGAGTTTCGAGCACTTCGCGCGGAGTTGGCCCGGTCAGGCTCTTGCCTATATAGAAGAGGTAGGCGACGACGAAAATCGTGAAGATCGCCGACTCCGCGATGATCAGGCAGACCATCGCGACATTGCCGCGATTTGGAAGAGTCCAGGGTCGCTGTAGATCAGGAAGTGATATTGCCTCGGCGCTCATTGAGTTCTGCCTTCATTCATACTGGCTGTCCGGATCTTCCGGATGTTTCAGGTCCCACAACGGACGGCGGCTCGCAACCAGCGGTACCGCTGCAAAGTTGTAGGCAGGGGGTGGAGAGCTTGTAGACCACTCCAGCGTCCATGCATCCCAGGGATCGTTCCCCGCTTCGGCTCCCTTGAAGTACGAAATGATGAGGTTGGCGACGAACACGAGAATCGCGATCGCCTGAATGAAGGCGCCGATCGACACGATGAGATTCAGTGTGTCCCAACCGCGCCCGGGCTCGTAGGTGTAGATGCGCCGCGGCATGCCCAGTAATCCGGGAATGTGCATCACGTCGAAGGTGAGATGGAAACCGATCAGGAAGAGCCAGAAATGCCATTTGCCCAGACGCTCGTTCAGCATCCGGCCAATCATTTTCGGATACCAGTAATAAAACGCTCCAAATAGAGCAAACATAATCCCGCCCACGATCACATAGTGAAAGTGCGCCACAACGAAATAGGACAGACTGAGCTGCCAGTCGAAGGGCGCAGCCGCTTGCATGATGCCGGTGAGACCTGCGATCAAGAACTGAAACAGAAAGCCGATCGAGAACAGCATCGGTACCTTGAACTGAATCTTGCCGCCCCACATGGTGCCAAGCCAGTTAAAGATCTTGATTCCGGTTGGAACGCCGATCGCCATGGTGGTGATCGCGAAAAAGCTGTTGGCATAAGAATTCATTCCGACCGTGAACATGTGGTGTGCCCACACGCTGAGGCTTATAAACCCGATGCCCACCGAGGCGGCCACCATAACTGGGTATCCGAAAATCGGTTTGCGTGAAAAAACAGGAACAATTTCCGACAAGAAACCAAAAGCTGGAATCACCAATACGTAAACTTCTGGATGACCGAAGATCCAGAAGAAGTGCATCCAGAGCACCGCGGATCCGCCGGCGTGGGTTTCGAAGAAATGGCCTCCGAGATACCGATCGATCATCAACATGATCTGTGCAGCCGATAGCGGCGTGAGCGCGATCAGTACCAGGCCTGCCATCACAAGGTAGAGCCACACTAGCAGGGGCATGCGATTGAGCGTCATACCAGGGCATCGCAGACAAAAAATTGTGGCGATAATGTTGATCGACGTTGCGATGCTTCCAAATCCGGAAACCAGGAGTGCCAGCGTCCAATAGTCTGAGCTGTGGCCAGGTGAAAACGCGCGCGCGGTTAAAGGCGCGTACGCCCACCAGCCGACGTCCGGTGCGTTGCCTGCGCCGTAAAGTCCGCTTCCCCCAAGGAAACTGAAGTACAGCAGGAGACCGCCAAATGCCGTCAGCCAAAAACCGAATGCATTCAGCCGGGGAAACGCCATGTCCCGCGCGCCAATCATCAACGGCACGAGGTAGTTCGCAAATCCGAACAGAACAGGCATCACCACGAAAAAGATCATGGTTGTGCCGTGCATGGTGAACATGCGGTTGAAGGCTTGGGGAGAGACGAAATCGTTGTGCGAATGCATCAACTGAATGCGAATGATCAGGACCTCGATGCCACCGAACAGCAGAAACACCAGCGCATAAATGATGTAGAGAATCCCCAGTCGCTTATGATCGACAGTTGTTATCCAACCGTGAAGCACGTCCGCCCAAGGCTTCTCTTCAACCCGCAGGCCAGGAATTGTGATCGCGTTTGATGACATAACTGTTCTTCGGCTTCCCTAATGAAGCGTCTTGAGATAACCCACCACTGCGTCCAAATCCGAATCGCTTAACTTCATCGCCGGCATGAGTGAACCCTGCTTGATCGCCTCTGGGTTCTGGATCCACAGGCGGAGATTCTCCGGCGTGTTGAGCGCCGCGCCCGCGGCAATCGTGGTGCGGCTCATCAAGTGCGTCAAATCCGGGCCAAAGCGCCCGTTCGCTACAGTCCCGCTGATTGAGTGACAATTAATGCAGGCCGTGGTTTCGAATACCTGTTGCCCGGCGGCAACTCGTTCGTCTGCAACTGCGGGCCGTTGTTGGCCACGAATCCACTGTGCAAAGTCTTCCGGAGTATCGACCGACACCCGCAGGAGCATCTTGGCGTGCTGGGTTCCGCAGTATTGTGCGCACTGACCGAAAAAGACTCCCGCTCGCTCCGGATCCACCCACATCCGGTTGGGATGATTCGGAACGAGATCCGTCTTGCCGGCCAACTGTGGCACCCAGAAGCTATAGTCGGTGTCAGCCGAAAGCAACTGAAGGAACGTCGGCCTCGGATGGGCGGGATCGCTCACCGGAATGTGCAGCTCGTTGGCGGTGACGACGCCAAGTTGGGGGTAGCGGTATTC
>JAFAGX010000506.1 GCA_019237515.1 Acidobacteriaceae bacterium | reverse complement strand
ACAGTGATACCCACTGCGCTCTTGTGTATTCCCCCTTCTCGGTCCCAGGACTGGATCACGACGTTGTGCTTTCCCGGAGACATAGCTAGCGAAGTGTTGACCTGGTTTCCGCCTGATGAGTATTGCAAATGGTTGTCCACGTAAATCTGTATCGCATAAACGGGGCTGGCATTGACTGTGCCCGCCTGAATCCGTACAGGCGAGGCGACCTGCGCGTTCGGCATAGGGTTACTGATCGTAACTTGATTGAAGAAGTCTGACATTGGCAGCGCCAAAGCTGCCGCACCTGGACACGAAGTAAAGTTCATCGCCGCGCAGATTGTAGCTAACAGATTTACGTGCGAATACAATACGCTCGACCGGTATCCAGGCTTGACCTGCGGACCCATGAGCAACGTCGCCGTACGGCCACCACAACCGCTGTTAATCTGCGCACTGCAGCGGTTGTCGGGATTTCCATTCGCATCGAGCTCGCCTTCATCCCAGAACACAAACAGCAATCCATCTCCACCGGGCTGGAATTCAGGACGGGCCAGGATGGCAGGTATGTTTTCGGACAGCCACTGGTCAGCTTGCGCCAAACTGCCATCATGCGCATCATGTTGCAGGTTCGGCGTGATGTAACTAAGGTTGGGCGTAGCGTTATGTTGCATGTCGGCCGCAAGCTCGCTGAATGGAACGGAATTCAGGACCTGCGCGGCGCTACAACTGTCAGTAAAGTCGATCAGGGGATTGTGGCGGCGAACATAGTTTGCCCAGCTCAAGCCTTGAAATCCTGCGTATGGCAGGTCTTCTTGGTAAGCTTTCCACGTCAATTTTTGGGCAAGCAGATGTCGCACCACATTGTCGACGTTGAAGCAACCGCTTGCATTGTCATCGGTTGTGACTTCCTCCCCCGCGACGAACCACATCAACGCGGCCAGCGAGTTATGCTGCGTGGAATAATATTGCGTCGCTAAGCCGTATTTCGCCGCGAGAGAGTTGAAATACGGCATCGCGGAATTTCCGACGACCTCTTCGTACGTGTGGTTCTCTTCCGCAACGATCCATACGTGCTGCGATTGCGGAACAGAAAGAGTTTGAGCAGAGACGGATCCTACGAGCAGGCAGATGCCTGCCAGCAACACGAATACTGAATTTTTCACAAAACACTCCAACGCGAAGATCGGAAGGCAGGCGATCGCAGCGAACCACGAAGGCCCGGACCGGTAGCTGATTTCAGCTTTCTACTTCGGGGGGTAAGTAAACGTACAGTGGTTCCGGTATATGAACAATCAGGGAAAAACCTTAGCCAATTACTCTGCTTGTGAAAATTTGAGGCTAGTCGTGGTGTTGCGTTTCCTCAAGCGGTGGCCAGCAACTGTTGGAGCATCGCATGCCAATGGCTGTGCGGCACGTCAGTCTTGGTGACCGCCATCATCGGAGCCAATGTCGCAAGTGACCGCGGCGTGACACGGCCTACTTCCCGAACATATTCGGGCGCTCCCACGAGAAGTGCCATCCGCGGTCTCGGCTTGCACTTGTTGACTTCGCTGGAAAAGACGGCTACCTCTTCGGAGTTCTGTGGCGCAGCCAGCAGGACTAAGTTGTAACAATGCTTTGCCCATAAACGTGCGGCCTCGTCGAGATTGCCAGCGAGGTGAACTTCGATTTCACAATTTCTGAGGGCCGCGGTTCGTAATTGCTGACTGCGAAAGTCGTGGTCGATGAGAAGAACTCTCGGTTGGTCATTCTTCGAGAGGATCATAACCAGGAACTCCTCGTAAGTTGTGACGCAACCTCGCTACCGTAGCAGGAGAGTGTTTCAAACACGATTCGCAGGCGTGAATTTTCGATGAATCGACCCGCAGGTACTCTTCGCCTGGCTAAAAAGGGCGGAGACGGACGATTCGAATGGGGACGAAAAGAGACCAGATCAGGCAGTAATTGCCCATTTTTGGCGCTTGGACAGCATCTTCCGTAATCTGCTCAGTACTCAAGCTTCGTGCGATAGTCACCGTCGAGTGGTACACACCTCGCGCGCATCAAAGCCCCCAAACGCGCTGAACTAAGGATGGCCCGGAATAATGTTGCAACCAGCACAGAACCAATCACCCAAAGCCCCCGCGAACTCCACAACCTACACTCCTGTAAGAGCCGCAGCCGGTGAACAAGCTACCATTGGTGCCTCCGTGGTCATTAAAGGCGAGATCTCTGGTTCAGAGCCCCTTTATATCGACGGCAAAGTTGAGGGCTCAATTCACGTAAGCGGCCAGCGAGTCACCATTGGCCGCAGTGGTAGCGTTACCGCCAACATCGATGCCAAGGAAGTAGTCATCATGGGCTCGGTGAAGGGAAACATTCAGTGCACCGATCGTCTCGATATCCGCGCTGAGGGCTCGCTTACCGGTGATGTGGCCGCCCCCCGCGTCAGCGTCGAAGACGGCGCCATGCTAAAGGGCAGCGTCGATGTGCGCAGCGGATCTCAGAAACAGGACAAAGCTCAGAACCAGAAGTCCTTTACCACCGAAGCCGATAAGCCCAAAGCGGCCAGCGCAGTCGCAGGGGCATAACTACTCTCTCTACATTTGCTTTCCATCAGGCGCGGCTTTCAGCCGCGCCTTTTCTTATTTCTTCTCCGCCTTCAAGTCCAGCGACGCTGAATTCATGCAGTACCGCGTTCCGGTGGGACCCGGACCATCCGGGAACACGTGCCCCAAATGCGCGTCACAGCGTGCGCAACGTACCTCCGTCCGGTTCATCCCATAGCTCCGATCGGTGTGCTCCGCTACCGCGGACCGTTCCACGGGTTGCGTGAAGCTAGGCCATCCCGTACCGGAGTCAAATTTGGTCTCCGAGTTAAATAACGGAGCCCCGCAGCACGCGCAGCTGTACATTCCTTTGTCTTTGGTTTTCCAGTACTTACCGGTAAAGGCCGGCTCCGTACCGGCTTCGCGGGTAACGTGATATTGCTCCGGCGACAACTGCTTCCGCCATTCCTCTTCCGTTTTCGTAATTTTCTCAGCCATGCTTTCCTCGATAAAAAAGACTCTTTTGATTCGATACCGGAAACTCCCAAAGGTTTCGCACTACGTCTAGGGCCTATACCTTAACTCAGAGGTTCACAAACTTACGATTCACCCTAATGGGGTTTTCCCTTGAGCCTGAGTAGATGCATTCCTAGAATCGCCTGCAACTCAGAACCACAAGCGCGTCACTTGCGCTAAATCAATACCAGTTGGAGACATCTGAATGCGAAAGAGCAAGTTTCTCCCCCTCTGTCTGCTCGCGATATGGGTAACACCGATGTTCGCGGGCGTCAATGTAAGCACGCCCGGCAACGGATCTTCCGTCTCTTCACCTGTACATTTTTCTGCCACTGCCTCGTCTTCCTGTCCTAAAGGGGTGGCCGCGATGGGAATTTACACGGCCCCATACCAGCTCGCTTATACAGTCAGCGGGTCATCTTTGAATACGAATTTGAACTTGGGCCCCGGAACTTACTACGCCACGGTCCAGGAATGGGATAACTGTGGGGGAGCCACAAAAGCTCCAGTCACGATTACGGTTGGCGGTGGAGACCCGCCACCGGATCCGCCGCCCAGCGGTGGCGGAGGCGTCTTCTCTTCGGTGCAGGCAGATACTGCCGGCTGGACGGGATACGCCTTGCTCCCACCTTCCTACAACATCTGCGGGGGCTGCAATTCTGGCGGCCCAAACGCGACCTGGTCGTGGACGCCGGGTGTTGCCAATCCCTCGGCTGATGGCAAGTCGGTCAGGACCACGATCGGCGGCAATGAAGTCTTCTCCGACATCCTCTGGAACAATCACCTGATCGGAGACTTTTCGTCCCAGGGCTTGCCCGACAGCAACCGCTCCCTCGTACCCACGCTTCACAATTTCACTTATGACGTCTGGTTTTATCTAAGCGATAACAGTGCTCCTCAGGCGCTGGAGTTCGATATTAACCAGTTCGTCAATGGGAAATCCTTTATCTGGGGCCACGAATGCCGCGTGGCGGGAGGCCACGAATGGGATACGTGGAGCAACCCCGGACAGCATTGGGTGCCCAGTGGTGTTGGCTGTAACCCTGTCACCGGCTGGAACCACCTTGTCCTCAAGGTTCAGCGGACTTCAGGAGACCAATTGCTCTTTCGATCCATTACTCTCAATGGCAACACAGCCAATCTCAATCGCAGTGACTCGCCCACGGGCACAGGTTGGTACGGCGTGACCATCAACTACCAGATTGACGGCGATCGCTCGCAGACGCCGTACAGTGTTTACCTGGATCAGCTGAATTTCAGCTGGCAACCCTGACATTTGCCAACCACCGAAGCTGAAGCAGGCGCATCTTAATGGTGCGCCTTTCCTTTTGTGTGTTGCGCGCGCCACTAAGGCGATTTCAGCCAGATATGCGGAATTGACGGAGCGGTATAATCTCATTAGGTTGGCGCGGGTCCCATGAAGCCACGCAGTTTGTCCCTTCTGGTTTGTTGCTTTTTATTTAGCGTGTCTCTGAGCGCTTCCGATCAGACGCCGGCTGACGCGAAGCCTGGCGCATCTGCGCCCCACCTTTCGAAGGAAAACCGCATAGAAATCATTCGCGCCTTTGATTCCGAATTGGTTTATATTCGCGCCCCATTTCCGATGGGTAAGCGCGGGTTGACGCTAAGAGATGGAACGCTCGCGCCCACCGGTCAGGAACTCCAAAGCATGATTGCCATGTATGGCCCCGCAGTGAAGCCTGGCGATCAAGCGCGCATTAGCCGTATCGACATTAGAGGTGACCGCATTCACTTCGAGATCAACGGCGGCCCGGTAAAGAAACAGAAATGGTATCAGCGGATCGAAGTCGGAGGAATGGGCGGCACCGCCCCCATAGCGCCCAGTGACTCCAATGCCAACCCCCGTGGCTCATACGTGGATTTGGTGTTCGACCACTACGTCCCGGATTTAACCGGTCCCGAGCTCAAAAAGCTGCTCCGTCCCGTTTTCGACTTCGACGCCAAATCACCAGTCGATGCGTATCTGGAAACGGTTCCCCCCCAGGTAAAAGAGGCCATCAAGAACCATCACGTGCTGGTGGGAATGAACCGCGAGATGGTCACCTATGCCAAGGGCCGCCCACCGAAAAAAATCCGTGAAAAAGATGGCGATACTGAATATGAAGATTGGGTGTATGGCGAGCCCCCGCAGGACGTCGATTTCGTTCGCCTGGTCGGAGACGAAGTCGTGCGCGTCGAAACCATGAAGGTCGATGGTGAGAAGATTGTTCGCACAGAAAAAGAAATCGACCTCGGCACCAAGCCGGCAGTCGCTCAGAATACGGCCAATCAGCCCAGGCCGGCCAATGCTCCTAGCCTGCGCAGGCCCGGAGAAGAATTACCGAATGACTCCCCGAAGTCTCTGCCCAGCGGAGGCGTTGCGCCACCACCATCTCCTCCTCCCTCCGCGCCGACGGGTCCTCCGGGCGGCAATTCGCCGAACCTGTAGGAGCATGAAGCCACCCACTATCCGCTCAACTGCTCTGTGCCCCCTGCGTCCTCTGTGGTTGCATCTTTCAAACTGCAGATCACACTTGAGAACAAATTTTCTGGAACTATTCTCCTTAATCCCGCGAAGATAGTGTGGAAGGCAGCGGAGAATGGATAACGGCGATACCCGGTCCGATGCAGAACTGCTAAGCCTCTCTATCGAAGGGGACGAAAGCGCTTTTTTTCTCCTTTACGAGCGCTTAAAGCATAATCTCTTCCGCTATGCGTATTACATGACAGGATCGAAGTCTACCGCCGAAGAGATAACGCAAGATGTTTTTATGACATTGCTGAGCAAAGCAGGGAAGTATCACGAACCGCAGGGGGATGTTGCCGGGTTTGCATTTGGCATCGTCAAAAATCTTGTCCGCCGGATCCGCCGCTGCGAGAACGGATTCGAGTCCCTCAGCGCTGAAGAAAGCGCAGTCTCGCCGAATCTTATGGCCGATATAGATCCCGTAGACGCTCAACTGGTGCGCAACGAGCTCGCGGATCAGGTACAGATGGCAGTCGCCTCTCTCCCCATTCATTATCGGGAGGCGGTTGTCCTTTGCGACTTGTGCGAATTGTCGTATAGCGAGGCGGCGGCTCGCCTCCGATGTTCCATCGGTACAGTCCGTTCCCGGCTGAATCGCGCGCACAATGTCCTGGCGCGCAAACTGAAACCTCTGCAAAAAACGCGTACGGTGGGGCTTCGCGAGGGATGCCTGATATGAACTGTCAACAGGCCCGTCACCATATTGAGTATTCGCCGCAGAACGTTTTAGATCTCACTCACTCTTCTGGCGAAATCCTTGCTCACCTAAGCGCCTGCTTTAAGTGCAAGACTTTCGTTGAAGAACAGCGCGATCTTGCCGCAAATCTGAAGCGAATCCGCGAATCGGCTCCCGAGATTCCGCAAACCGTGGATGCTGCAGTTCTCGACGCCTTTCGCCGGCACGTGACAACTGCCCGGCACGACGAAATGCCTGTTCGTAAGCGAGCGGTTCGAGCTGCGATTTACGTTTCCAGTGCGGCACTGCTCGCCGCAGTGGCTGTAATTGTATTTTTCACATTGCCCGTCAGCAAACCGGCTCCGAAGATTGGAGCTGTTGGGCCGCCGCCGCACCTCGCCGCAGCCGAATTCCGCGCTTCAGTTACCGAGAGCGGTACACGAACTCCAGTCAAGGAAGCAAACACACACAGAAAGCCGGTTAGGGCAAGTTCTCGGTCACTTGCGGTTTCACGTGATCAGGACTTATTCCCGGCTGGTTTCGCAAGCCTGATGTACTGTGATCGAATTAGCTGCGCTGGAGACATGGAAATTGTTCGCGTGCAGGTCTCGCCTTCTATGTTGGGTCTGCCGCTCCAATCTCCTGGTGCAGCCGGCCCCATTCTCGCCGACGTGCTCGTTGGCCCCGACGGAATCGCTCGTGGCAT
>JAFAGX010000417.1 GCA_019237515.1 Acidobacteriaceae bacterium | reverse complement strand
TCGAAGTGCTTTGCACCTTCAACCCACTGGCCATCGATCAGCAAGCGGCCGGGTGAAATGCGAGTTTTGGTAGCAGCAATCATTTTCGTCTTCTGCGGAGCTACGCTCGGCCTGGGAGGGGCGAGACGCCCGTCCCCACACAATTCAGATCCCTCGTTTCACTCGGGATGAGCGCGCGCGACTCCCGCTTCGCTCCCGCCCCGCAAACGCGCTCACTTCGCGGAAAAGGTTGCCGGCCGCTTATCGACGTACGCGGCCAGTCCTTCCTTGGCGTCCTCGCTCTGGAACAGAAGCTGCTGGTTCTCGCGCTCAACCGCCAATGCCGATTCCATGGGAATTTCCCATCCGGTCTGCACGGCGCGCTTGATGCGTCCCACAGCCTTTGAGGCTTTATTCGGAGGACAGAACTGGCGGGCGTATTCCATGATGTTCTCCATGAAGCCTTCGCGATCAAAGATATCGTTGATGATCCCGAGTTCCTTGGCTTCCTCAAAAGAGAACGTGTTGCCCGTAACCATCAGCTCAATAGCCTTGCTCTTCCCTACCAAACGGGACAACCGCTGGGTTCCGCCAGTGCCCGGCAATACGCCAAGATTTACTTCCGGCAGACCGATCTTGCCCGCGTCCTGACGAGCAATTCGGATATCGGCCGCCATGGCGATCTCTAGCCCGCCGCCTACGCAGTGGCCGTTGATAGCCGCGATCACCAGCTTCGGCGTGTGCTCCAGGCGCAGCAAAGTTTCATTGGCATGAAGGCAGAAATAATATTTGAAGGTCGGATCGACGCTGGCCAGCATTTTGATATTGGCGCCGGCTGAGAAAAATTTGTCACCCGCACCCGTGAGAAGGATCACATAGACGTTGTTATCCATGCGCGCCTGCAGGATGGCATTATCCAGCTGACGATTCATTTCGTAGGTATAGGTATTCGCCGGAGGATCGTTCATCTCGATCACCGCAACGCCGGCGTCGGTGCGATAGTTGATGAGCTGCTTTGTACTCTCTCCGGGTGCCACTTGGGTGGTCGTCGCCATAAAAACTCCTTTCGAAATCGCTAATTCGCAGATGACTTCTTTTTTCGCAACCTTTTCCCGTTCCCCGCGACGCAAATGCCCCTTAAGAAGATGTCGCCCATTCCCTTCGCGATAGCTTCCGCACCTGCATCGAGACGCGGGTTATACCAGGTATAAATCCAGTTCATCATGCCGAACAGACTCAGCACGGCCAAGCGGGTCGAAAAATCCAGTTTTCGGGCGCGCTTTAGCTCCTCCAGCAATTGCACACAAATGCGGTAGTACTCACGCTTGATCGCAGTAATCTCGCTGCCGAAGCCGTTTTTCAGCACTTCGTCCTCGTGAGAGAGGACCTTCATCGCTTTGCGGTTACTCAGAAAATACTCGAGGTGATTGAGAATGAAAACCCGAATCTTCTCCTCGGGATCGGTCACCTCGTCCAGACGTTCGCGCAATTCTTCGATGATGGTGGTGAACGTATGTTTTTGAATCAGGTAAAGAAGCTTTTCCTTAGATTCGAAATAATGATACAAGCCGGCCAGCGACATTCCCGTAGCACGGGACAGGTCACGCATGGAGGCGCCCTCATAACCTTTTTCGTCGAACACCTCGGTTGCATGCTCGAGAATAGCGCCCAGCCGCCGGTCGAAGCGGCTCGCCGCCGTCTTGGCGGAAGTCCGTCCAACCGAACCGGTTAACGCTGCAGAGAGAGAAGCCATACGTTCGAACGTTCGTTCGAATTAATAATAACCTATTTGTGATATGGATCACAAGAGCATGTGACGATCCGAGGGAGCCCTTCAGGTCACCGAGAAAGCAGGTTTCTCGACTTCGCAGGGTCGTCCGCCAGCGGACGATCCTGCTGCGCTCGAAATGACAAAGCTAAGGAATGGTCAATTCCGGATGTCGGCCATGAGCTGCTCGATTTCGGCCTTCACGTCCGCGGTAATGGGCAACAGCGGCAGCCGCACTGGACCGCCATAGTAGCCGTTAAGATCGAGTGCATACTTCAACCCGGGAATCCCAAGCTCGCTAACCAGCCGCTGCGCAGCCTTGGCGATTCGGTCCTGCTTCAGACGGGCGAGCTCGCCGTCACCTTCTTTCCAGGCCGCGTAGATTTCATAGCAGGCAGTTGGAGCAGCATCGGCAAAGGCCAAAATCGCTCCCACTGCCCCGGCTTGCAGTGATGGTTCGAGCTTCTGCGCGGCGCCTACGAGCACCTGAAATCCAACTTCCTTTTGACGCGTTTTCAATCCTCCCAAGACAGTCACCGCAGAGGACGATGGTTGTGCCGGGCGAGGACGCCCGCCCTCCACTCCAATAGAGACCAGTTCCCCATTTCCTGCCGCAGATGCCTTAAGCATTCGGGGAGTAGCCGCCTCGAACGTCTCGGTTACGGTCACGTTTCGCTGTATATGCCGAGTGCCTTCGACCATTTGGCGCACTTTCTCCACGTCTCCACTTGACTCTTTGATCCCGATCAGATTGGGATGTTCAGCCAACTCGATCACCAGCTCCGCGGGAATGTCATATCCGGTGGCTTGAGGGAAGTTGTAGATGATCACGGGCAGGGGCGAGCGATCGGCTACGAAGCGATAGAAGGCCAGCAGATTCGTTGGCTTCATCTGCGTTTTGTAGTAGTGCGGGGTGCGCACCATGGCGATGTCGTAGCCGAGTTCGGCAGCGTACTCGGTCAGCCGCACGGTCTCCGTCGCTGACTCGATTCCCGTCCCTGCCACCAACACCTTGTGTGGCCCGGCTGCTTCCCTAGCGGTCTTCAGCACTTCTCGGCGTTCATCATCTGAAAGCAGAATCGCCTCGCCGGTCGAGCCCAGCACGACAATTCCTGCGACTGGAGTTTTGGAATAGCGCTCAACGTTGTGCTCCAACTTTTTGTGATAGACGTTGCCGTCTGGATAAAAAGGGGTAGTGATGGGAGGAAAAATTCCGTGAAGTAGCATAAGGGCAGCTCCTGGGCTGCTGGCTCTAGCTTAGCAGCTTCGCAGCGCCCGTTTCGATTGCAAGGTCAAGAATGCAGAGATCCTTCGGCTTCGGGAGATATTGCAGTTCGCGAACATCTTCCTTTGCCCAAGATGACAGTCGAGGGAGATTAGCGTTGTGCCCTCGCCGCTCGTTCAGAATGCAGCCGTTGGAGTGCGGAAACTTTAACTTCCCCTCGTTGCAATGCGGCGATACCCTCGGCGGCAGCACGTGCGGCAGAAAGAGTCGTGATAGTAGTGATACGAGCATTCACCGCTGCCCGACGAATTGCCTGTTCATCAAACCACGGTTCCGGGCCGTG
>JAFAGX010000393.1 GCA_019237515.1 Acidobacteriaceae bacterium | reverse complement strand
TCCGCGCAAACGGCGCAGCAGGTCGAGATCTTCGAATAACGCAAGCGCGCGAAACCCGCCGATCGTTTCGTAGATCTCGCGTCGGACGAACACACCCGAATCGCCATAGCACAGGCCAAGGATTCTCAGCATCGGGTATATGGCTGTCAGTCGTTTTGCGGCTCGCGAGGGGCCGTCAAACACCAACCCAAAATTCCCGCCCACGACCGATGCCTTTTCCAAATGCTTGCGCATTTCTTTCAAAGCGTGCGGCGGGGGCATTGTGTCTGCATGGACGAACCAGAGCACTTCGCCGCTGGCTTCGAGCGCTCCGGCGTGCATTTGCGTACCGCGCCCAGCCGGCGCGGTGAGGACCTTAACGCCCTCCGCACCGGCAAGAGACCTGGTCTCATCGCGGCTGCCTCCGTCGACGACGATAATCTCCTTGTCGCCCTCGAGTTGCTGAAGACTGCGAAGTGTGTCAGCTATGCACTCCTGTTCGTTCAACGTTGGAACGATAATGCTGATTCGCATCGTTACTTGTTCACCAGGCCGGTTCTATTTGAAGGAACCAGGCTCGTGTTGCGGCCGCTATAGATGGATGCGCGGCAAGCTGCTCCTTGAGTAGTAACAGGTCGCCGGGTGTATCGATATCGAACAGCGGTTCGAGTTCGGTGATCGTGAACTCCTCTTCTTCCAATTTCGCTTTGACTGCCTGGCGCGTTTGGGTGGTGCTCCACTCAAGCGAGCTGAACAGGCCCGAGCGGCATCGCTTGAGGCCCAATAGATAGAACCCGCCATCCATTGAAGGACCGATAACCGCATCGCTAACTTGCAGGCTTTCGAGAGCAGCTTTGAGATGAACAATGCTGAGCCCTGGTGAATCTGCGCCGACCGCTATGACTGCAGGAGAATCGATGAGTGCGCGAGTCAGGATGCGCTCGATGCGCTGCCCCAAATCGCCGCCGTCTTGCAGCCAAACGTTTTCAGGCGATACACGAACAGGGAAATCGCCGATGACGGTGGTCGCCAGGATGGGGCGAATGCCAGCGCAGGACTCGACGGTCCGCCACACGTCCAGAAGCATGGCGCCTGCCAGCCCGGCCGCATTTGCAGCGCCCAGTGCCGGGATCAGCCGGGTTTTCACCTCGCCCGGAACCGGCGGTTTTGCGAATATGCATACGGGGATCGCGGGGCCGTCCGTCACGACAACATTATGAGTTACGAATACGACATGGCCGTCATTGGGGCAGGAGCTGCAGGATTAACTGCAGCCGGAATGTCTGCTCTTCTCGGCGCGAAGACAGTCCTGATTGAAGCAAACCGACTTGGTGGCGACTGCACTTGGGCTGGCTGCATTCCAAGCAAAACGCTCCTCCAGGCATCCAAAGCTGTTCATCAGATGAGGACAGCGGGTCGGTTCGGACTCACACCAATCCAGCCGGAGTTCGATTTCTCGAATGTGATAGATCACATCCGGCAAGTCCGTCAGCACATATACGATGATTCCGACGCACCGTCTCAAATCGAAAAACTGGGTGTCGAAGTGATTCTGGGCAGCGCTCGATTCTGCGATCCACACACGCTGCAAATCCGCAAGGCGTGCGGCCACTTGCACCGCCTCACTTCGAGGTTCTTTGTAATCGCAGCAGGCAGCCGGCCCAAGGAGCCGGCCTTCTCCGAGCCTGTCCTGACGAACGAGACCATTTTTGAGCAGCGGTCGCAACCTAAGCGGCTACTCATTATGGGCGCGGGTCCCGTGGGTATTGAAATGGCGCAAGCTTTTGTACGGCTCGGATCTGAAGTGACGGTGGTCGCACATGGTACTCGAGCCCTCCCACGCGACGATGCGGAACACGCCAGCACATTGCAAGAATGCCTGTCGCGAGAGGGTGTCGGCTTCCTCTTCCGGCAGAGAGTTACCAGTCTGAACAAGGGCCACCAGTGTTTATCTGCTGTTCTGGAGGGCGGGCGCACGCTTTCATGCGATGCTGCACTTGCGGCGATTGGACGCCAGCCAACTATCGAGGCATTGTCTCTGGAGAACGCCGGAGTGGCGTTCACGCAACAAGGCATTGCTGTCGATCGGCACTGTCGAACTTCAAAGCGACACATCTACGCTGCCGGTGACGTCACCGGGAAGTACCAGTTCACGCATATGGCCGAGCACATGAGCAAAGTGGCTATCATGAATGCGATTTTGCGCTGGCCCAAGGCGCTGGATAGCAAACATGTGGTTTGGTCTACTTTCACGGAACCGGAACTCGCACATTTGGGGAAATCGGAAGAGCAGTTGCAAAGACACAACAAGAAGTTCACGGTCGTGCGCTTTACGTTCAAGAAGTTGGACCGAGCGATTACAGAAAGCAACACGACGGGAGCTATAAAAGTTTTAGCTGATAAGCGGGGCCGGATTTTGGGTGCTTCCATCCTGGGCGCAAATGCAGGCGAGATGATCTCCGAATATGCATTAGCTATGCGGCACGGTCTACGGCTGTCGCACATCGCTGAGACGATTCATCCTTATCCGACTTACATGCTCGGGAATCGAAGGACCGCCGATCAGTTTATTGCAAAGCAATTGGATTCGCCGCTGCTGGGTCTTCTGGGGCGATTTTTGCAGTATCGAGGACAGCGCAAAGGTGCGAGCGTGCTTTAGCCGCTAGACTGGTTCATACCTGTGCAGAAAGTTCTTAAGCTGTCTCTGAAGTGAAAACATCAAGCGAGGGGAGTTCGGGGAAGTCTCTAGCGGTATTGCGGAGCGAGCTCCGTGGCCAAACTTTCCGGCAGACATTGCTTGCGCGAGGGTGCGGAGCACTGGTACGGAACGAAACCACGATCCTGCAGGTCAATATCGGGAAACTCTGCAACCAGGCATGTCAGCATTGCCATGTCGAAGCCGGCCCGAAGCGCACCGAGAGCATGTCCCGAGATACTGCCGAACGCCTGCTCCACATTCTTCGTGCCAGTCCAAGTCTCAGGACTGTGGACATCACGGGCGGGGCGCCGGAGCTGAACCCTAATTTCCGTCGTCTGGTGACTCGTTCGCGCGAGCTCGGGCGCGACGTGATTGACCGATGCAATCTCACAATTTTCTTTGAACCTGGAATGGAAGGCTTGGAAGACTTTCTCGCAGAGAACCAGGTGGAGATTATCGCTAGCCTTCCTTGTTACACGGCCGAGAACGTCGATGCTCAGCGCGGGCAAGGTGTTTTCGACAAGAGCATCCGGGCGTTGCGCCTACTCAACGAACGAGGGTTTGGTCTCCCGGATTCCGCATTGAAATTGAATCTTGTTTTTAACCCGCTTGGCGCTACTCTGCCGCCGGATCAGGTCCGCCTGGAAGCCGATTATAAGCTGCATCTGCGCAAACACTTCGATGTCGAGTTTCATCGGCTGTTCACGCTTACCAACATGCCCATCAAACGTTTCGCCAATTTCCTCGACCGAAGCGGGCAACGCGAAGATTACATCGCTTTGCTGATCGAGCACTTCAATCCGGCAACCATGCACGGATTGATGTGCCGGTCTCTCGTGAGCGTGGGATGGGACGGAGCGCTCTACGATTGCGACTTCAATCAGATGCTCGAAATTGGCATCGGCGGACGCCTTCTGACCATCTGGGATTTGGAGACTTTCAGCGACCTGGAGGGCCGGCACATCGCCACTTCGACTCATTGCTTTGGATGCACGGCCGGTGCCGGATCAAGCTGTGGCGGGGCACTGGTATAAGCATCGCCACCCGCCTCTGGCAAACTGAGGGCGTGGAATGGACACCTGGCGGTACCAGCAGTGACATTGAGGACCGGCGCGATGACAGCGGCGGCGGTGGCGGCGGATTCGGGTTCGGCGGGATGCACATCGGGTGCGGCGGACTCATCCTGCTCGCCATCCTCAGCCTGCTATTCCACCGGAACCTATTCACGCTGCTGACGAATCAGCCGGGAACCCAGACCGTGCAGCGACAGCCGAACTACGCCCAGGATCAGCGAGAGCAACCGGAAGTGCAGTTTGTGTCGTGGGTGCT
>JAFAGX010000135.1 GCA_019237515.1 Acidobacteriaceae bacterium | reverse complement strand
TAAGCCGCACCACCTTCAATCGTGAGGATAAGCCCTGATTATACGCTCCAGCATTGATTGGAGCGCGACACGGGGACGAGAATTCCCGGATAGAAATGTTTACATTCCGCGCCCTTGTACGTCTAAACTTCTCAGGCTTAGAATCGCCGGGTCCATAAGGAGTGAGGCTATTATGCGGATCATCAGCGCGTTTTATGTCTTGTTGCTCGTCACCTGCGCAGTGGCACAAACCGGGTCTGCGGCAACGTCGAACGCCGAATTTAATATCGACATCATTGATAAGAGCCTCGACCCCTGTACCGATTTTTACCAATACGCCTGTGGTAACTGGTTGAAACGTGCTGAAATTCCTGCCGACCAGCCGCGTTGGGGCAGTTTTACCGAGCTGTTTGAAAGCAATCTGGCAATCGAGCGACAAATTCTGGAGAAAGCGGCGGTCGAGAGCCCGAACCGCAATGACATCGACCAGAAAATTGGCGACTACTACGGTTCGTGCATGGACGAGACCAGCGTAAACGCAAAGGGACTTGATCCAGTCAAACCTGAGCTCGACAAGATCGCGGCAGCAAACGATAAGCAGGCCCTAATTGATGCGGTTGCGCGAGTGCACACGATCGGTCCGAATCCCCTATTTAATTTCTATTCCTCTCCCGACCTCCACAATGCCAGCCAGGTGATCGCCTTTATCGACCAAGGCGGCCTTACGCTGCCCGACCGTGATTTCTATCTCAAAGAGGACGCCAAAAATCAGGAACTCCGCAAGGCTTTGGTTGAGTATGTCACACAGGTGTTCACCTTGACCGGGCAATCGTCCGAACACGCGGTTCAATCGGCACAAACTGTTCTGCGGATTGAAACGGCTTTGGCTAAAGCCTCGATGGACCGCACGGCACGCCGTGATCCGAAGAACCGCGATCATAAAATGTCGCGCGATGCGGCCGAGCAACTCGCCCCGAATTTCTATCTGCAGCGGTACTTGTCCGATATGGGTGCGCCAAATTTCTCTGAACTCAATGTTGCGAATCCCGATTTCTTTAAGCAAGTGAATTCAGTTGTTGAATCCGAATCGCTGGATTCGCTTAAGACCTATGTGAGTTGGCAAATGTTGGATGCAGCCGCACCGTGGCTTTCGCAGCCATTCGTAGATGCCAATTTCAAGATGCGGCAGGCGCTGACGGGGCAGAAGGAAATCCAGGCACGCTGGAAGCGTTGCGTAAATTCGACGGATCGGGCGCTCGGGGAGGCGCTCGGGCAGCGCTACGTCGAGCTTACATTTGGCGCAGATGGCAAGCAGCGCATGCTGAAGATGGTGGACGCTCTGGAGAAGTCGCTCGATGACGATATCGCAAATTTGCCATGGATGACTGCGGATACAAAGAAGGAAGCGAAACTGAAGCTGACGGCGATTCGCAACAAAATCGGTTATCCCGACAAATGGCGCGATTACAGCAAGCTGACAATTGTGCGCGGCGATCTGATCGGCAATTTCCTGCGCGCCAACGAATTTGAATCGAAGCGCGACATCAACAAAATTGGCAAGCCGCTCGACCGCAAAGAATGGGGAATGACTCCCCCAACCGTTAACGCATACTACAGCGGATCGTACAACGAAATTGTTTTTCCCGCGGGCATCCTGCAGCCACCTTTTTTCGACAAGAAAATGGATGACGCGGTGAACTTTGGCGGAATTGGAATCGTCATTGGTCACGAACTCACCCATGGCTTCGATGACCAGGGCCGAAAATATGATCCTGAAGGTAACCTGCGAGATTGGTGGACCGAGCAGGACGGCAAAGAATTTGAAAAGCGTGTCAGCTGCATTGCCGATGAGTACAGCGGCTTCACGGCGGTCGACGATCTGAAGCTGAAAGGACGGCTTACCTTGGGCGAGAACACCGCTGATAACGGCGGTGCTCGGGTCTCGTACAACGCCTTAGAACACCTGATCGCGGACGATAAATCCGGCAATGCCGCGAAGCCGATTGACGGCTTCACGCCGGAGCAACGTTTCTTCCTTGGGTTTGCGCGGGTCTGGTGCGAAAAGCAACGGCCTGAGTTTGCCCGCATGCGCGTAAGTGTCGACCCGCATTCGCCCGGCAAGTACCGCGTAGACGGCGTAGTTCAGAACATGCCTGAATTCCAGAAAGCTTGGGGCTGCAAAGCCGGTCAGCCAATGGTCAGCGTTAATGCATGCCGCGTGTGGTAGTAACACCAGCCCCCATGTCATTAGCCTCTGCAGTTTCTGGGACCTAAACGTCAGATCGACCGGAACTCCTGGACAAAGCTTCGGGTTTGTCTTCGTCGCAATCTTCTCTCGATCTCGTCTTTTACCACTCCTTGACACAAAAATGACTGCGAAGTTACTGCTTACTGACCTCCGCATGACAATGCAGCTCTGAAATGTTTCTAGGTTGGAAGCATCCGGTGCATCCGGAATTCCAAGCAGGAGTACAAGCTCATCCTCGAGCTGCAAACAGCCATGAAACATTCAGTTGCAATCGTTGCGACAGTTTTCGCTTTGACCCTCCTCACCGCAAATCGGCAATCCGTACACGCGGGAAGCGCGGCATTGTCCAGCGGAGCCACCGTGAGAGGCACGGTGAAAGTGGAAGGCACGGTACCGAAACCAAAGCCCATCAATATGGCAGCTGACCCCAGCTGCGCTAAACAGCATCCTTCGCCCGTGTTGACCCAGGACGTCATCAGTGATGGCAAAGGTGATTTGCAAAACGTAGTCGTATTCGTTTCTGAAGGCTTGGGCGACCGGGCATTCGATCCGCCAAGCCAACCCGTCGAGATGAAACAAAAAGGCTGCATGTACGAGCCCCATGTTTTAGCTCTTCAGGCGAATCAGCCGGTAGACGTGACGAACGACGACCCGACCACGCATAACATTCATCCCCAGCCTGCGAACAACAGAGAATGGAACAAGGCGGAAATTCCCGGTTCCAAAATTGAGGAGAGTTTCCCTCGCCCCGAGATTGCAATCCCGGTGAAATGCAATGTGCATCCCTGGATGCGGGGATATGTCGCGGTCTTCAAACATCCATACTTTGCCGTGACGGGAAAAGATGGCAGCTTTTCGTTGAGCAATCTGCCCCCGGGGACCTACACGGTTCAAGCCTGGCACGAGAAATTTGGAACGGCAACCCAGCAAGTCACAATCAGTGCCAATGAAAGCAAGAGCATAGATTTCGTGTTTAAGTCGATGTAAGGCTGAGCGGCGGAAGACCATGTTGTCAACTTCCGCCGCTTCTGTCTTCTAAATCACGAGCCTGAGATGTTCCGCGCATCGGGATTGACGAGCCCACGTGTTAGTATCGACTTCAGGCTCCATGACCCTCCAGCACGTCGACATTTTGTTCCAGGTAATCGCCTTCCTGTTTGCGATTAGTGTTCACGAGTCGGCCCACGCCTGGACAGCTAATCGCTGCGGAGATCCCACTGCGAGAATGCTGGGTAGAATCACCCTCAATCCGATCAAACATATCGACCCTTTCGGTACCGTGATTTTGCCAGCGATCGCGATGTATCTTCACTTTCCGGTAATCGGGTGGGCGAAGCCCACCCCGGTGGATCCGCAGAATTTCAAGAGGCCAGTGCTGGATGATGTTTTAACTTCCGTTGCGGGACCCGTAAGCAACTTCATCGTGGCTACCGCCGCCACTGTTCTTCTGGCAGCTATTGCGCTGACCGGTCCGAACGGCAGGACGATCGTGCAGGGCGCCTTGACCGGTTTCGCTGTTGGAAGTTCGGCGCTGGTTCCCGCTGCACTTCTTCTTTACGCATTCTTGCAGATTAATGTCTTATTGGCCGTCTTCAACCTTATTCCGGTGCCTCCGCTGGACGGAAGCCACGTGTTGCGACACTTCCTCTCGGAGAGGGTGCGTCGCGTGTACGATACGATCGGTATGTTCGGGCTCATGGCGTTGGTTTTTTTTGGTGGAAATTTTCTAATGGCGCTAATCCGCCCGGTTCTGCTGTTTTATATTGCCATCTTGCTGAGAATCTGATGGCACCCTCATCGCAATCTCGTAAACGCGTTCTCAGCGGCATGCGCTCGACTGGCAAGCTGCACCTGGGCAACTATGTGGGAGCGCTGGATAACTGGGTGCGCATGCAGGACCAGTACGAGTG
>JAFAGX010000089.1 GCA_019237515.1 Acidobacteriaceae bacterium | reverse complement strand
ATGCCATATATCTGCAAACCGCTGACAGTCTAAAGCCGGTCATGCAAGGTGTTCTGTACGACATCACGGAATACAAACATTTGGAAGAACAGCTGCGGCACTCGCAAAAAATGGAAGCCGTAGGACAACTAGCAGGCGGCGTGGCTCACGATTTCAATAACCTGCTGATGATCATCCGGGCGCATGGTGAACGCATCCTTAACCGGCTTGCTCCGGATAAGGACACCTACAAAGATGCTGCTGAGATCAAAAATGCGGTCGATCGTGCTACCGGCCTGACTCGACAGTTGCTGGCCTTCAGCCGCAAACAGGTCTTGCAGCCCAGGGTTTTGGACATAAACGGAATCGTCAAGGACGTAGGCAGAATGCTCCAACGGCTACTCGGCGAAAACATTCATGTCGACGTAATCGCGGCCAGCGCTTTGCCTCATATAAAGTTCGACCAAGGACAAATCGAGCAAGTCATTTTGAATTTGGCTCTGAACGCGCGAGACGCGATGCCGCATGGTGGACAGTTGACCATCGAAACCCAGGCGATGCAGATAACTGAATCTGCCGAACCGGCGCCGGTGGCTCCGGGACGTTACGTGCTATTGAAAGTCACCGATACCGGCACGGGCATGGAAGAGGAGACTCAGCGGCACATCTTCGAGCCATTCTTCAGCACAAAAGAGCTCGGCAAAGGAACAGGGCTTGGTCTGGCGAGCGTCTACGGCGTAGTTAAACAAAGCGGTGGGTCAGTTTCGTTCACCAGCCGTTTGGGGCATGGCACAACGTTTGTCGTTTACCTTCCGGAGACAGAAAAGCTCGAACTACCGGACGAGCAACAGCCGGCTACGTTGCTACGACCAAAGGCAAGCGAAACCATCCTGGTTGTGGAAGACGAACACGAAATCCGCGACATGGTGACCGAGTATCTTCAGCAACACGGTTACGCTGTGCTGCACGCCCAGAATGGTCGCGAAGCGCTCAACATCGCGCAGCGATACAAGGGATTGATCCACCTCCTGATTACCGACGTTGTCATGCCGGAATTGGGAGGGCGCGAACTTGCCAACGAGATCAGGGAGTTGCGGCCTCGAACGAAAGTTCTGTTCACTTCCGGGTATTTGGATGGCAACATCGAATCCACATCGGTGGAGCAAGGTGCAGCCCTCTTGCAAAAACCGTTCGCCCTGAGTGTGCTGGCCAGCAAAGTGCGAGAGGTCTTGGACCAGAGTGTAGTCTAGAATGTTCACAGCGCAAGTCGTTTGGGTATACTGATCCTTACATGGACGTCGAACGTATCATTTCCGAGATTGAATCGCTGGAGCGCATCTTCAATGTGCCCGACACGCGCCCTCTGAGCGCGAGCGACATCTCGGCTGCCAATCGCCAGCACGATGAGCGACAAGCTCATAGTCCCTGGTTTCGGCTTTGGCAGCGCTACGGCGTCTGTTGCCGAACCGAATCCCCAGTCCTCAACCTCGGCAAATTGGAAAGCTGACACCGAATTATTCCCAATTGAAATGCTTCCCGATGCGATTGGGCGCGTCGCCCCAACCTATTAATTAACCTACGCCCGTCGGATTAGCGCTCCGGTTTGCACTATCTGACCAAGTCATCAAGAATGCAAACGAAACATCCCGGTGCATCATCAAGAACGGAGTAGGATTGAGCAATGAGGCGGCGGTTGGCACTAAAGCAACCTTGCTACAGTTGACCTCGTTGCGGAGGGAAATGGTATGAAGCTCAAGCTGATTTACGCACTGATCATCGCACTTTGCCTGATATCGAGCGGATTGGCCGATACCTTGGAGCTGAAAAACGGCAGCGTGATCAAAGGCAAATTCATGGGTGGCACTGAGAATGAGATCAGCTTCCAGGTTGGCTCGTCCCTTCAGAAATACAGCATTAGCGACATCGTCTCCTTGAAGTTCGAGGCCGACAGCCCAGCACCGGAAAAACCGGCAGCTCAGACCCTGATGCCCCGGCCCGCCGAATCCAAAGCCGAGCAGCCACCCGTAAAACCAGCAACTTCGGTCACGGTGCCGGCAGGTACCCGAATCTCTGTCCGTACCATCGACAGCATCGATTCCACCAAGAGCCGCGTTGGCGACCGTTTCCAGGCCTCGCTGGAGGAACCGCTGATCGTCAATGGAAATACTGTTGTCGCAAAAGGAGCGGATGTTTACGGCCGACTGGCGGAATCGAAGGAATCCGGAACCTTCACCGGAAAATCCCAATTGCAGTTAGAGCTAACCGGGATCGTGGTAAATGGCCAAACCATACCGATCGTGACGGGAGAATACGAAGTCAGCGGCAAATCTAAAACCGCAAGTACCGCGAAAAGGACCGTAGGCGGCGCTGCAGTCGGGTCGATCATCGGAGCGCTTGCTGGAGGCGGCAAAGGCGCTGCCATTGGCGCGGGCGTCGGCGGAGGGGTTGGCGCAGGATCGGAAACAATAACCAAAGGCGACCAAGTGAAAGTGCCGAGCGAAACGCTGCTCGACTTTACTCTGCAGCAAGAGGTTTCGATCCCGACGGCGCAGAGCTAGATCTTTTACCGTCGTCGTTGTATACCTTAAGCAGCGCGGCTGGCCGACGCGATCGCACAAATCCCAAGGATCAGCATGGAATTACCTGCAATCGCCCATGCCGCCGAGAGGCGGCCGGCGCCGCGCCACTCCCCGGTTAGCACTCCCCAAGCGTTTGCGGTCAGGACGATTGCGGCCATAAACATCGGCCAGCCCAGTACGAGTCCAAGAGAGCCCATACTGCGGGCGCCAGCGCCATAGAGGAAGTTACTGCCGGACCAGAGAACCGCCATTCCTAACACAAGACCCAGGTTGGCTGTCGTGCTTTCGGTGAAGCGTCCGGCGCTGTGGCGGATAATAATCAGCGAGCCACAATAGGCGGCATTAGCGACGAACCCGCCTGCAAGGAGCACCGGCCAAACCGCATTGAGTGATTGCGCAGACGAGGTGCCGAGCAACTCAGCGGTCTTGTAGATGGGTGCGGCTTCGTTGAGAGCGATGCTCATCACGCCGGAACCGAGACCGGAAAGAATGCAGATCATCACACCGCCCGCGAACGATCCCGCCTCAGGTTTTCCAGGAACCGCCTTTTGACGCAGAACGCCAGCCCGCGAACAGGCTGCGACTCCGGCGCAAACGATGCTGGCCCCGACCAGCGTGAGAATACCGACGGAAGAAGAAAGACGGTCGCGATGCAGTTCGATCAGGGGGATAACGGCGCCAAAGAAAGACGCGGTGCCCAGAATGATGCCAAATCCGAGCGCAATGCCCACGCGAATGACACCAAGTCCGAACAAAACCGCACCAATTCCCCACAACATTCCAAAGAAAGCGGTGCGCGCGAGAGGCGCCGGGCCCGCGGCGCGGTAGACACCCGATAGATCGGGAACGGTTGCAACTGCGACCGCGAGCGGAATCACGATCATTCCAAAAAACGACCACAACAGCCAGGTGTGTTCCCACTCCCAGCCCCGCACGCGTTTCATGGGCGTGGCGAAGCTTCCATTCATTCCGCCGGCGGCCAGCACCAGGGCAAGAGCTTGGAGCATCGGCGTCTCA
>JAFAGX010000074.1 GCA_019237515.1 Acidobacteriaceae bacterium | reverse complement strand
CGGCTGACGGCGAGAACATTATCGTGCTGGGCATTCGCCCGACCCGTGCTGAAACCGGATATGGCTATATCGAGGCGGGCGTCCAAACCAGTGATGGAGCGCTTCGCGTGCGCCGATTCACTGAGAAGCCTGACGCCAAACGTGCCGCCACGTTTATACAAGCTGGCAACTACTTCTGGAACAGCGGAATGTTCATATGGTCGGCAAGAACTCTTGTCAACGCACTCCGCGAACATTTGCCGAAAACTGCAGCGATATTGGAAGAGATTGCGGCAGCTTATGGACGCTCCAAGTTCGGTAATCTCTTCCGAAGCCTCTATCCGAAATGCGAAAATATCAGCGTCGACTATGCACTGCTGGAGCCACGCTCTGCAAAAGGGGAAGAGAACTCCAACATTTTCTGTCTGCCTGCGGATTTCGGCTGGAACGATCTCGGATCATGGACCGCTTTGCACGAACATCGAGTCGCCAAGCACAACGGGCAAAATGGCAACCTGATTTCCGCGGAGGGCATCTTCACGCTGGATGCAGAGCACAATTACATTCATGCACCGGGAAAATTTGTTGCAGCGGTTGGCGTTAGCGATCTCGTAGTGGTAGAGACAGAGGATGCACTCCTGATCACGACTCGCGATAGAGCCCAGGATGTGGGCAAGGTCGTAAAGTATCTCGACGAAAAAAAACTCAGCAGATTGGTGTAGTGCTGCAGATAGTTTGCTGCGGTTTTCTTCTGCGCGCCGGATACGACCAAGGACCAGAGACCAATGGCCAACATAAAATTTGGAACCGACGGCTGGCGCGGTGTCATCGCCGAAGATTACACGTTTGACAACGTTAGGCGTGTAGCGGCTGCCATCGCCGCATACGTGCTGAAGTACGAGAATCCCGCTCGGGGCTTGGTCGTTGGCTATGACACGCGATTTTCGTCGCCGTGTTTCGCCCGCGCTGCCGCCGAAGTTCTCGCCGCGGCGGGAATTCCAATCAAGCTTGCGGCCGATTACACGCCAACTCCAGCAATTTCGTTCGCTGTAAAGCAACATGGTGCGGCAGGTGGCGTGGTCATCACTTCCAGCCACAATCCGTGGAATTGGAATGGCGTGAAATTCAAAGGTAAGTTTGGCGGCTCCGCCACACCGCAGATCATCAAGGGTATTGAAGAGCAGCTACTTGTGGGCACTACGCCCAACGGGCAAAAATCCTCGATAGAAGAGGTAGATCTTAAGGAAAACTACATTGAGGCCATCTGCCGTTTTGTCGATCTTGACCTGATTGCCAAAGCAAAGCTCCGACTCGCGGTTGATTCCATGTACGGCTCGGGGCGTGGGGTGCTGACCAGGATTTTTTCCGATCACGGCATCGAACACATTGCCATTCGCCAGGAAGTCAATCCGCTTTTTCCTGGTATCAATCCAGAGCCCATCGAGCCGCACGTCGCCATGCTGCAGGAAACCGTGGTGAAGGAACATTGCCACGCAGGTTTGGTCACGGATGGCGATGCAGATCGTATCGGCGCGGTCGCTGAGGACGGTACTTTCGTGGATTCTCACAAAATCTTTTCTGTGCTGCTGCAATGGTTGTTGACCAGAAAGCAGTGGCCTGGAGAAGTGGTGCGGGCCTTCAACACTACGCGTATGGTAGATCGAATTGCAAGGAAACATGGACGAAAGCTGAACGAATGCCCGATCGGATTTAAATACATCGCCGATCTAATGATGGATCGCGAAATCGCAATGGGCGGCGAAGAATCTGGGGGAATCGGATACTCGCGTTTCCTGCCGGAACGTGACGGCATTCTCAATGCCTTGCTGCTGGCTAACGTTATGGCTGAGGAAGGCAAGCCTCTAGGCCAGCTAGTGGCTGACTTGCAGCGTGAATACGGTGCGCACTACTACGGCCGGCTCGATCTGCACATTCCTGAGGATGTGAAGCAACAAGCCATTCAGCGTGCAAAATCCGATTCAACCAATCGCTTGAACCGTTATTCCATTCAAAAGAAAGAGAACTTGGATGGTGTAAAGTTCTTCCTCGACGCGCCGACCAACGGAAGCGGCGCTGAGGCATGGGTTCTGCTGCGTGCATCAGGAACCGAGCCCCTGCTGCGGATTTACGCGGAAGCCGCTTCTCCCGAGCTAGTGAAGGAAATCCTGAGCAGTGCAGAGGCGTTTGTAAAAAGCTGATTGTCGTCCGTCAAAAGGCACCGCAGGTCGCTTCACTTTCGGAGCGTAGCACCAGCACCGGACCAGTACAATAATAATTAGACCAATGAATTCCATACCAGCGACGCTTAGCATGCCGACCGACAGCCCGGAAGCTCGGCGATACAACCGCATCAAGCGCTGGCTCGGCATCGCGGATTTCGGACTTGGCCTTGGTCTGTTGGTTGTATTACTTGTGACGGGCTGGAACAGTACTCTGCGCGACATCGCCTATCGCGCTTCCTTTCAGACATACGTTCTCGCCGTCTTCTTGTATGTCCTCATGCTGATTGCAATCGCAAAAGTATTGGGCGGGGCATTGGACTACTATGGCTTCACACTGGAGCACCGCTTTAATCTCTCCAACCAAAAACTGGGGTCATGGTTATGGGACCAAGTAAAAGGATTCCTTCTCGGCTTGGTGTTGGCTTCGATCGCCGTTGAGATTCTCTACTTTATTATTCGCGCCACGCCGCAATATTGGTGGCTGATTGCATGGGCTGCATTTCTCGGCCTGTTCGTTTTGTTGGCTCAGCTGGCGCCGGTTATTCTGCTTCCGATCTTCTATAAATTTGAGCCACTGCAGGATGAACAGCTGAAATCGCGTCTCGTTCGCCTCAGCGAAACTGCCGGCACTCGCGTTCGCGGCGTCTACAAATGGAATCTTTCCGAGAAAAGCAAGAAGGCCAATGCAGCTTTGACCGGTCTCGGCAACACGCGACGGATCATCCTCGCCGATACTCTGCTTGAGCAATATTCTCCTGACGAAATCGAAGCCGTGCTGGCCCACGAACTGGGTCACCACGTTCACAAACACATCTTCAAGAGCATTCTGGTGCAAGCGGGAATTACGTTCGCTGGATTCTGGGTAGCCAACTGGGTGCTGCATTATGCCATGGAGCGTTGGCATAGCTTCGAGACCTTGTCTGATTTCGCGAATCTTCCCTTGCTGGTTCTGGTTTCCACCGTACTGTCTTTCATTCTGCTGCCTGCAATCAATGCGTTTTCTCGGTATAACGAACGCCAGGCCGATCGGTATGCGTTCCGATCCATCACCAGCGTAGAACCATTTATCTCTTCGATGAACAAGCTTGCTGATCAGAATCTGGCTGAACGCTCCCCGTCTAAGTTCGTGGAATGGTTTTTCCATTCCCATCCGTCGATTTCGCACCGCGTGGCCGCCGCACAGCAGTGGGGGCGGCAGCCGGCGAAAGCACGAGCGTAGGCCTTAGCGCACGCGAAGCATCTCTTCTGCTTTCCTCAAGTCGTCGGCTGTGTCTACGCGAATGGTATCGTAAGACGTTTCGGCAACCCGGATCGGAACTCCATTCTCGAGAAAGCGTAGCTGTTCGAGGCGCTCGCTCTGCTCCAGATATGATTCTGGCCAACTCACGTAAGCGTCCAGTGCAGCCTTACGATAAGCATAGAACCCGAGGTGCTTAAAATACGGTGGCTTGACTTTATCGCGATCGTACGGAATCGTGGACCGCGAAAAATAGAGCGCGCGCCCCGCGTTGTCGGTGACGACCTTAACTGCATTTGGATTACTTACATCCTCCGGGGCTGCCGCCGTCTTCAATGTCGCTACCTGAGTGTCTGGATCATCCATCAGCTTCACGAGAGCTGCGATGTGCTCGGCACGCGCAAGCAACTCATCTCCCTGCACATTGATGTATAGCTCAGCGGGAACGGATTCGGAGATCTCATGCACGCGTTCGGTTCCATTGCGGCACGCCGTCGAAGTCAATTGTGCTGGAATACCTTTCGTCTTGCAAAGGTGCAGAATCTCTTGCGAATCGGTCGCGACCAGCACATTTTGGAGCAAGGAACAGGACCGAATACCCCGGTACACCCGAAGAAGGAGTGGTTCTCCGGAGATTTCAAGCAACAACTTCCGGGGCAAGCGAGTCGAGCCCAGGCGCGCCGGAATGACGGCTATTGCCTGCATTCAGTCTCAAGTCTCCAGTTTTCGAGTCGCCGTGGCAATAGCGGTGTGTGCACGCGTGGCGGCGATTCGAAGAATTGCCGGAAATTTATTGTGGATTGCCGTTCACCCTGAGCAACATTCCACTTCCGCTGCGGACAAGCACTCGTCCTTCGGTCGAAGACAGCGTGATCTCGCCCGAAGGGGAGCCACGCCCAGCGTGGGCGATGCTTAGATCGTCCATGCCGTAAAGCCCGCACGCGTCGGAAGCGAAAACCCAAAACGCTTGCGGTTTGTCGTTGTCCTCCATTCCACCTCGGC
>JAFAGX010000064.1 GCA_019237515.1 Acidobacteriaceae bacterium | reverse complement strand
CAGCTGAGTGTCGTTAATCTCTTTGAGCTGGTAGAGGAACCAGGGATCGATGGAGGTCATTTTGGCAAGCTGCTTGACGGTGTGCCCCTGGCGTACCGCGTATTGCAGATAAGCAAGCCGGTCCGGATGCGGCGTGACCAGGCGCTGGGTCAGAATTTTGGGCTCGATTTTCTGTCCGCCGACGCGCTTTCCAGTGTCCAGCGATCGCACCGCCTTCATCAGCGCTTCTTTGAAAGTTCGGCCGATGGCCATGACTTCGCCGACCGACTTCATCTGCGGACCGAGGCTTGCGTCGGCTCCGGGAAATTTTTCGAACTGCCATTTGGGAATTTTTACGACGACGTAGTCGAGGGTAGGCTCGAAACAGGCTGGAGTTTTCTGCGTAATGTCGTTGCGAATCTCATCCAGCGTGTAACCGACGGCGAGCTTGGCGGCAATTTTTGCGATCGGAAATCCGGTAGCTTTGGACGCTAATGCAGACGACCGCGACACACGCGGGTTCATTTCGATGACCACCATGCGCCCGGTGACGGGATTGACGCCAAACTGAATGTTGGAGCCACCGGTTTCGACGCCAATCTCGCGAATCACCGCGATGGCCGCGTCGCGCATCGCTTGATATTCACGATCGGTCAGGGTTTGCGCGGGTGCGACCGTGATTGAGTCGCCGGTATGCACGCCCATGGGATCGAAGTTCTCGATCGAGCAGATGACGATGACGTTGTCCTTAAGGTCGCGCATCACCTCAAGCTCGTATTCCTTCCAGCCGAGGACGGACTCCTCGATTAAAGCCTCGTGCACCGGAGAGAAATCGAGCCCGCGGGCCAGTACTTCGAGTAATTCTTCGCGGTTGTAGGCGATGCCGCCGCCGCTGCCGCCGAGCGTGAAGGATGGTCGAATGATGACGGGAAATCCGATTTTGCCTGCGAACTCCATGCCATCTTTAAGATTGTTGACCAACGCAGATTTGGGAACGTCAAGGCCAATCTTCTGCATCGCGTCTTTAAAGAAGAGCCGGTCTTCGGCTTTCTTGATAGCGGCGATGTTGGCGCCGATCAGCTGAACGTCGTATTTCTCGAGAATGCCGCCATCGGAAAGTTCGACGGCGAGATTCAGCGCGGTTTGGCCGCCTACCGTGGGAAGCACGGCAAACCCCGCGCTGGGCGAGAGCTCACGCTCGATACGAATAATTTCTTCCAGATACTCCAGGCTGAGCGGTTCGATGTAAGTCCGGTCGGCCGACTCCGGGTCGGTCATGATGGTCGCCGGATTCGAGTTGGCGAGCACCACTTCGAATCCTTCCGACTTGAGCGCCTTGCAGGCTTGCGTGCCGGAGTAGTCAAACTCCGCCGACTGGCCAATCACGATCGGGCCAGAGCCGAGAATCAAGATTTTCGAGATATCAGTGCGTTTGGGCATGGATCCGTCGTTGGTCGTTCGTCGTTTGTCGTTCGCGAGTGGAGGCGCTGGCCTTCTTCCGTTGAACTGGCGCCGGCGCCAGTTCAGGCGCTGCCCCATCGACTAGGCCGGTTTGATGTGCAGGCGCGTCGATTGTCACGTTTTGAAAGGGCGCGGCTTTTGCCGCGGCGACTTGGATTTGAAAGGGTGCGCCTTCAGGCGCACCGACCGTGGCACGCAAAGCGAGCGGCTTTAGCCGCTGAGGTACATCGTCGAGTTCGAATCCGGAATGAGCAGAGCAGTAAGGGCAGTCCTCAGCCGAAACATATAGATGTTTCCGCATCGGATTGCCACGTATATAGGCCACGTGGATGTCATAATCTTGTGCATCTCGGATGCGGTGATCTTGAAATCCTTTATGCCAAATCTCCATGCTCGAACCGAGTTCTTTCCTGGCTCGGTAAGAGAATCCGCCTTTAATGAATTGAACGGCCTTTTCGAGGCTTGTTATGGGAGTGATGAGGACGTGAATGTGGTCTGGCATGATCACGAATTCGTGGAGTAGGTAAGCGGAGCCGCGATAGTGATAAAGCGTGTCGAGGAGCAGTCGGGCCCAGCGCTCGTTGCGAAAAAGGGCGCGCCGTTCCCAGGTGCTGGCGGTAACCATATACGTTTGCTGATTATTGGTGGCGTGCTCTCGTCTAGGTCTCATGTCATTGCGCCTCATCGGCGCCTCAAATCAGCATTCGTTTCGAGCGGCGCGCCTGAAGCTGCGCTCAATAACCCGGTGGTCTCGTCTTACTGATTCCTGACCCGAAGCAGCAGCACGACTGATCCAATCTGACCGTGACAGGATGCGTGCAGGTTGCTCCTGACTTTCTTACCTCGAAATTACCGAATTCGATTAACCATCCGCCGGAGATCGCCTTCAGCTGATATACACTCCTCGCAAGGTTGGGAAATATGAAGTCGCCTTTCGAGTCGGCCTGAACGCTCGCAATCACGCGGCCGAAGTCTCCTAGAACCTCCAAGTCGACTTTCGGCACGGCAGCACCAGTAGCATCAATTAACCTGCCGCATAATGGACCGGATATTTTCGGCGGTTGCGGTGCAACGCATTCATTTGCCATGGCGAAAACCGAACACAGAACAATTAACGTTGCGGCAGCGCTGCGGACGGCTCTCACCCCTTCCACTCCTCCATCATCTTTGAGAACTCTTTGAACAAGTAATGCGAATCGTGAGGGCCGGGAGAAGCCTCCGGGTGATACTGAACGCAAAACAGCGGCAGGTTCCGGTGGCGCATGCCTTCGA